>CAYMEI010000027.1:0-9851 GCA_964389605.1 uncultured Candidatus Saccharibacteria bacterium
TCTATTGAGTATATCTTGCTTCCAAGCGTAATATATACAATTTTTTTACATATTCTGCATATTAAATGATGGACACATCCTTCTTTCGCAGTTTCGTATCTTTTTTTGTTATCCTGCAGTTGAACCTCTTTTATAAGATTATGTTTTAAGAAAAAGTTAATTTCTCTGTAGATGGTTGTTCTATTAGGACTTAGTCCCTTTTCTTTTACTGTTGATAAAATCTCCTGAGCCGATAGTGGTACACCTGCTTTTTTAAAAATGCTCGCAATCTCAAATCTTAATGGTGTCATCCTTTGAGTCAGCTCTCTGATTTTTGTAACTATATCCATCCTCTCCTGATTAAATACTATGCTATAACACAGTATTGACAAGCAACAGTGTTGCGTTAGTATGTTTCCGTTTATGAGAATTTCATTCGTTGGTAAGGGGGGTAGTGGCAAAACCACCCTGTCGGCTGCTTTTACAAATTATACGAAAGATAAATTTGAAAATATACTGGCAATAGATGCAGATATAAATCTGCACTTTGCTCGCCCAATTGGCGTTACCAGTAGACCAAAATACCTCGGAGAGGAGTTCAGGAATATTAGTGACTACCTTAAGGGTTATCGTAATGATATAGAATCTTTTCCTGTAATTGGAACAATCCCGGCACGGAAAGATTCACGGTTTGTTCGGCTGGGTTCCGATGATCCATTTCTGACAGAATACGGGGTACGCAATGGGAATCTCTGTTTTCTTGCAGTGGGCACATATTTTGAGAAAGATATTGCAACTTCATGTTTTCATAGTAAGCTCAACGGTCTTGAACTTCTATTTCATCACCTCCTAGACACGGAAAATGATATGGTGATAACTGACTCAGTTGCAGGGGTGGATTTTATTGCAACATCAATGTATCTCACTTCCGACATGAATGTATTTGTTGTCGAGCCAACACTGAAGAGCATTGAAGTCTATATGCATGCAGTAAACACCACACAAGAAAAGATTGCTAGGTACAACTTACAAAACTTTGTTGTTGTAAATATGGCTGGTGAGGAAGACCTTGAGTTTATCAAAAAGCATATCCCCGAGGATCGTATTTTAGGCGTTCTTCCCCAATCAAAACACCTAAGGCGGTACGAACAGGGAGATGAAACAGCGTTCAACACCTTTATGCATGAAAATACCGGACTACTGGAAAAAATTCAGCAGACTCTCCGTGCTCAAAAGAGAGACTGGGGTACCTACCGAAGATCAGTTGTTGACGCATTTGTTGATGAGTGTGAAAAATGGGCTGCAACCAAATTCCCAAATGGTGATTACAGGAGTTTAATTGACAATAGATTTAGATACGAAGCAGTTATTTAGATATGCAGATCAGGGCAAGGGTAAACTCTTTAATTAAACAGTTTTTAGAAGAGGAAGATCAGCTTTGGTGGTGTGCATCAATGCATAATGGGCCGGTGCATATTATTTTCCCTCAGATAATGAGGCAGAATATTGAAGAGTATCGTGAAATATTTTCAAAACTAAGCCTTGATTTTCGTATCTTTTTTTCTCACAAACCAACTAAATCAATTGCATTCGTGCGACAAGCGGTCTACGAGGGTATTGATATTGATGTATCTTCCGAGTCAGAACTTATTTCAGCTCTCTCTGCAGGTTTTACGGGGGATCGCATAAGTTGCTTGGGTACAAAATCAGCCCACTATTTATACCTAGCCATTAAACATGGATGTATTATATCCGTTGATTCTACAGGTGAGCTTGAGCGATTGATATCCATAAATAAAAAGCTGAACTGTGTAGAGGTTCCTGTAATGGTCAGGGTGCACAATCCTGTTGGATATTCTAGAGGTATTAAGCCCAGAACATCAAAATTTGGAGTTGATGATGAGGATCTTGATGTAATTTACGGCATACTCGGCAATCATCAGGAAATTAAGTTAAAAGGATTCCATTATCACCATGCGAGCGACACAGTTGACATGAAATCAAGCAAAATTGATGGCATGATAAAAAATCTTGAGCGTGCACTTGAGCTTGGGTTTGAGCCAGACACTTTAAATATTGGGGGTAGTTACCGCATTGGCACACAGCTGGAAGATTATAACGAATGGTCCTGTTTCCTTGATACACTGTCTAGACATGTACAGAGCGGTAACAGTAATCAGTTTTGGGGCAGTAGTAACTATGGTATGAGCATGGATGCTAAGGGTACAGTTGCCGGGAGAGAAAGGGTGGAATCAAGATTCCCAAGTAAGCACATTGATGTAACAGTCCCAGAGATTTTGAGCAACAGCATACTACGCAATGTGCCTCTTTGTAAGATAATATCAGATAGTCTGATCACCGTTGCCATGGAGCCCGGATACTCTTTAATCTACAACTGTGGTATATCTGTGCTAAAAGTTATCGATGTTAAGCATGACCGAAATGGCAATAATATTATTACAACAAATGGAAATATTCTTAACATGGGGGCAAGAGTGTACGAGCTACTAACCGAACCCTTGCTTATTACCAGAGACAAAGACAATAGAAAATTTGAAGCATTTGTAGCCGGTAATATGTGTCGCGAAGATGATATGCTCGTTAAACGGAAAATACATTTTGAGCACACTCCCTCCGAGGGTGATATTCTAGTGTTTTACAATACCGCTGCATACAGTTCTGATTTTGAAGAAGCTAGTCCACACCAGCATCCTGCTGGTATTAAACTGGTAGCACACCACAATGAATCGTGGAATGTAACTGCAGATTATTTATATAACCCTTATTTAATTTAAAAACTCATGATTTACACCCACATTTCACAATTAATTGGAAACACTCCTGTTTTGCAGATTAACCCCGATATACACGGCTTTAGTAATATTGATCTATATGCGAAGCTGGACCTTTTTAACCCGTTTGGCTCAATAAAAGATCGTATTGCAAAAGAGATGCTTGACCGCGTTATAGATGATGCAGTATCAGGAAATAAAACCGTTATTGAGTCGTCCAGTGGTAATACTGCAAAATCACTGGCAGTTCTAGCTGCAGTCAACGGACTTAAATTTAAAGCGTTTACAAGTCGTATACGCGTGCCAGAGGTAAAGTACATCCTGCAGGCTATTGGATGTGAGATTGAGGAATTTAGAGGCTCTGTCGATTGTCCGGACCCAAATGATCCTTCAAGTCCGCTAGTTGTTGCAGCAGGCTTAGCAAAGCAATATCCAGATCAGTATGTTTATACAGAGCAGTACTATAATCAGGCAAACCAGGATGCTCACTACAAGACAACAGGCAAAGAGATATATGATGAGCTAGGGGTAGTCGATTACTTTTTTAGCTTTCTTGGGACATGTGGATCTTCATCTGGTGTGGGTAAGTACTTAAAAGAGAGAAGTACTGACACTAAAGTCATTGGAGTTGTAGCTGCCCCGGGACATCACATACCAGGTGGACGGAATATAAATGAGCTATATGAGGTAGGATTTTTTGATAATGATTTCTATTCTGAGATTATTACAGGCACAACGCAAGAAGCAATTGATGGAATGTTGAATCTTGCATGGAGATCAGGCGTACTTGCCGGGGCAACAGCAGGATTACTCTATACTGTCTCGATCAACTATCTACAAAAAGTTGACGAAGAGCTTGAGGGAACCGGGAGACGAAAGAAGGCAGTGTTTACTGTAGGAGATAGACTTGAAACATATATATCTTACTTACAGAAGAACCGACCCGAGCTGTTTAGGGAGAATATTGATCATGCCCAGTTCAGCGTGAACTCATTAACAGAAGATGATGTCTCTTGTGCATCTACAATTATCCCTGAAGAGCTTTATTCAAATCTATCTGATTACTATATAATTGATACCCGTACATCTTTTGCATTCAAAATAGGCCATATAGAGAACTCGTTTAATATCGTGGATGAATATCTAAATGATATTATTGAGACTGGCAACTGCTTCCCAGAAGATCGTGGTATTGTATTTGTTTGCAGGATCGGAGATACTACAAAAAGGTATGCGGCTTTCCTTTCAAAGAAAGGCTATAAATCATGCTCACTGGAGGGAGGGATAATGGACTGGAAAAAGAAAGGTCTACCACTTATTAAATAGATTTAGTATGGATAACTACCGCAAATTATTCTTGAACTATGCTCAACAGGGGAGCATTAACCTTGATGCAGCATCCACAACTCAGCTGCCAGATAAAGTCATATCGGCGATTGATAAATATATTCATACAATGCGTGTCAATCCTGGTCGTGGAGGCTCCGAATATGTCCAGAAGGCCAACGAAACTATACATGAAACCCGGGTTTACTCAAAAAACCTGATTGTCGCACAGTCTCATGAGGATATATTTTTTGTTCCTTCGTCAAGCTATGCCAGCAATCTTATTGCTTTCTGCTGGGGCTACTTTAATCTTAAAGACAAAGATGAGATTCTCCTAAGTAAAACAGATCACGAATCAACAATACTGCCTTGGGTCCAGTTGCAGTCAGTTATGCAAGATCGTGGAATAGAGATAAGTTTATTATATTACGATACTCACGAGCATGCAGGTGATCCAGTTATTGAAGATATTATTCAGAAGTGTGGCAATAAAACTAGGGTGCTCGTTCTAAGTCATATACATGGAATATATGGTACAGCTACAGAGTTTCATAGACTCAAGGGACAAATTCCGGAGCATGTACGCACTGTTGTAGATGCATCACACAGTATTGGTCGTATAGATATTAATATTAATGATATCGGTGCCGATTTTCTGTTTTTCTCAGCATCTAAAATGTTTGCATTAGATGGGCTGGGTGTACTGTATATCAATAGTCGAAATAAAAAAGATGTTAAACCATTTTTTGTGGCATCCAGGGGAGTCAAGAACTCATCAGACCTAGATTTTATCGAGATTGGATCTCTTAATCTTACAAGTATTTCCAGTTTAAATGCTGCTATTAATTTACTGCAGGAGATTGGAATTGATTCAATTGAATCATATGTGTCTACACTAACACAGTATCTATATAAAAGGCTGGATAAACTAAGTAAGATTGAATTTCTCCCCGGCATAGCTAACTGCTCAACAAACTGCTCAAAAGGTTACGGTATTGTCTCTTTTGCTCTAAGTGGAACCTCGAGCAAAGATGTTGGGGACTACCTCTCTGATCAGGGAATAAATGTTCGATACGGTAACTTCTGCACAACTGAGCAAAGATTTAATAACTACATCAGAGTAAGTCTCCATATTAATAATACTAAAGAGGAGATTGATCGTCTGATTAATGCTTTGGCGGATATTTAATAATTCACTTTTTTATACCTGCAGCAACCTGCATGCATGAAAAATCCAAGTACACCGCTCTTTTCAAAATTATTTTTTACAATTCTCCCGCTCATTTTTTTGATAACTTACTAATCCATTCAGACACAGGTTTACTATTTTTTATTAACTCCCTCACACCAAAACCTGCCAGATACTCTTAAACCGCAATGGTCTGCACAAAGACTTAATAAAAAATACTTAAGAAAGAGTACGGGTTAAGCTTACCCCTGCTCACATCTTTAAAACCAGAACCATTTACTGTTCAACAGAACTGCTGCAGGGGCAGGGCTCTCCCGCCCCTCAAAACTGAAGCTATTGAATATCTGAAAAAATAGAAGAGTTATTAGTAGCAACTGTAAAATATATAAATATAAACTGTATATTGCAGGAAGGTTGACTTGTGTGCCAGCTCCTGCAGTAATGATGGAAGCGTAGCAGGGGACAAAAAATTTTTGTCCCCTGCTATTAAATGGTTTGCGGGCAAGGGTGAGGTTAAGAGGAGATGCTGATAGCTCTATTTAATAAATACAGAAATAGAAGAAAGGTGTCTGATTTTAAAATGAACCTTGCATAGCTATGGTTCAGGCGATTGGTGCAAAAGACCTGACGGGTAAGCAGATATGCAGGGTTAGTCATGATAGATACAAAGGATTATCTGTAGGGACGGACATATGTGTCTGTCTAGGTGTCTTAGGGATGCAGACAGATCGAGGTAAAAGTATATACCTACAAAACATCCTTTATGCCAAATAAATTATCAATTACCCTCCATGCAGATTTTTCTATTTTGGACCCTTTAAATGTCACACCCTTCCCGGTTTTTTCAAACATAAGCTCATCATTGTCCCCATCCCCTACACATACGCACTGGTCTAAGGATATGTTTAGCTTGCCAGCAAATTCGTTTAGTAGATTGAGCTTAGTTATTTCATCCTCCCCCACAACCTTTATCTGATGCAGATACCCTTCTTTAAAAATAAATATATTATTTGCCCCATAATACTTTATTCCTAAATCCTTAGCAATGTGCTCAGTTAAAATATCCATTGAGCCAGAAATCAATGCCAGCTCATATCCTTTGTGCTTTAAGTATTCTAATATTTCGCTTGTGCCTTGTACATATGTGTACTCCATTATAATTTTGTAGATAGTATCATAGCTTGCCTTCCCGCCTCTTTTATACGCTGATTCAATAATTTTTTGTGCTTGTGTATAACTTATTATACCCGTGTCGGCATAGTGCATAAGTGCTGCATCCTCCTTTTCTGTCATTCCCATGGCTAAATTTAAATTATACCATGTATTTTCATGGATTAGTGTTCTGTTTAAGTCAAAACAGATCAATTTTATTTCTTCTTGCATTGCTGTTGGCACTTTAGTCCATCTTTTCTTGTTTTATTTTTTGCCTAGCGTTATTCACCTGATTTATAGCACTTTTTGGATTTAATTTAACAGCATAAAATGAGCGACTCGAACTGCAAAACACTTAGAATGATATCAATCAGATTGCATAGCATGATCAGTGAGTCTTATCTACCCAGCTACTCTCGTCCTTTAAGTCAATAATCTCAATGCTAAACTTATTCATTAAGTCATTTTTGATTTTATCAGCTGATTCAAAATCACCTTGCCTTTTAAATTCCTGCCTCTTTTTTAGCCCATCCCTTATCAGCTCTCTATTTTTTGGCTTGTTGCAATGTTTTAAAATATCAAGACCAAGCACTTCATCCAGCTTAACAAATGTTGCCAGCTTTGTTTTCTTGTCAGTAATATTGCTCAGCCTTGATACTGTCTCTAGAAATTCAGGGGAATTTAAATTATCCGCAAGTGCGTTTTTGGATTCCCAAAACAAATCATTGTCATACATATCCGGGTCATTTAATATATTTAAATTAACATCAACAAAATTAAAATCTGCCTCCAGCTTTTTAAATATTTTAAGTCTTAAGTTTCTTGCAGATTCCAGATTCTGCCAGGTAAAATTTTGTGCTGTCTGATAGTGACTTTGCATATAAAAAAGTCTTAAATCAAGCGGATCAAAATCATGATCTACAACAGAATCAAATTGATTATTTGGTGTAACTGTATATACATTTCCAAGACTCTTGCTCATTTTTTTACCTTCTACCATCAGGTGTTCTAGGTGAAGCCAGTAGTTCACAAATTCTTTATCTGTTGAGCATTCCGACTGAGCAATCTCATTTTCATGGTGTATGGGTATATGCTCTTTACCACCCGAGTGTATATCTATAGGATACCCAAGATGTTTCAGGCTCATCGCAGAACACTCTATGTGCCATCCAGGGAAACCCTGCTTTTCAGAAAAAGGACTGCTCCATCTGAGTTCATGTGCATTTTGATGCCCAACTGTAAACATCCATAATGCAAAATCCTGCGGATTGCGCTTTCCCGGGTCAATAAATACTTCATCTCTTGCCCCGGCCTGTTTATCCTCCAGTTTCTGCTTTGATAGTTTACCATACTCTTTAAACTTGGACACATCAAAATAAACAGCATAATCTGTAAAATAAGCATATCCTTTATCCAGCAGACTTTGCACCATTTCAATTTGCTCAGGAATTACCTGCGTGGGTCTGGGTCTAAAATCTGGCTCCGATAAATTTAACAGACTGCATGTATTTAAAAAATCCTTTGCATAAAATTCAGCTATTTCCAAAGAAGTCTTACCTTCTTTTCTGGCAGCTTTTTGCATTCTATCTTCCCCCCGGTCGGCATCGCCTGCGTTATCTCCATCTAGGTGTCCAACATCGGTCATGTTTGTTACAAATTTTACATTATATCCCAAAAACTTAAAGGATCTTACAACCAGGTCAGAGAAATAGGCAGATCTGTAATTGCCTATATGCTGGTAAGAATAAACTGTGGGTCCACAATGATAATATTTTACAATATTAGGTTCTACTGGAACAAATCTTTCTTTTTGTCTTGCAATGGTATTGAATAAGTAAATTTCAGGATTCTTTGGGTTTGTCATGATTTGTTTTATTTTTTAATACACTAATTAATTTTAATGCTAATGATAAGAATAAAAATATTACAGCCAAGCATGTAAATATATAAAGTGCAGGCAGTGGATGTTTTATGCATACTGCCAGCTGGAAGCCCTCTTCTCCTTTTGGATCAATTGGTTTATCCCAGCCAAAGCTGGCTGTGTATGGGCTGCCACACTCAACTTCAATCATTGCAGAAACCAGCACTAAAGAGCCAAAAATTGTAGATATTAATAAAAATATCTACTGGAATGTCTTTGCTGTCATGCTTGTGATTGATTATTAGTTTTACTGAACGGGTCATCTAAAAAAGTATTTTTTAGAATTTTAAGATTTATTCAAAAAAAGTAGCACCCAAGCACAACAAAGCTTGAATATTGATTGCATTAAATCAAATCTCATCATTCTATTTTAGATACACATAAAAAATAAGCAATTTTTTTATCAAAAGAAAATTTATTACAATTACCTTGACTAATCTTCTGTAATTATTACCGGGGCATTGTTTTGCATAGTTCTATTAATTAGCAGGTGGTTTTGGTTTTAAAAATGTGGGTAAGAGTAAGACAGTAATACCGGGAATACAGAGCAGAGAAGATATGAGATAACAGGAACTGTTGATGGTGAGGTGATACAGATGGGGTTATTTGCTTTGGGTGTATATTACAAAATCAAAAGACACAGGAGCATCCTTAGTGATGGTCTTTGTCATGTACTATTTAAACGCTTTTGTTTTATGTTTGGTGCTTCGATACTATTTTTAGATTTGTCGATTTATTTATACACCCTGCTAAATATTCAATCTCTTCTTCTGTATTATAAAAATACAGGCTGACCCTGACTGATGACTTTATGTTTAAAAACCTGTGAAGAGGATGTGTGCAATGGAGTCCTGCTCTTACGCAAATATTTTGCCTGTTTAGATGATCAGCTAAATCGTGGGGATGTATAGTTAAAGGTACGAACGAAACTATTGAGCATCTGCTTTGTAGATTTGACTCTTCGCCCAAGACTCTTATTTTCTTTGCTTTTTCCAGCTCTTTAAGTCTATAAAATAATTTGTTTGTCAGTTTTTTAAGGTGCTCCTGAAAGTTAAAGTCACTGCTTTGTAATAACTGATATTTTAAGAGTTCCAGTGCTTTACCCATTGCATAGATGCCTGCAAAATTAGGTGTCCCTGCTTCAAACCTCTGGGGAATATCGTTTAGTTCAAAACCGTCTCCATGTACACCAGAAATCATGCCTCCACCTCCTTTGAACGGCTTCATATCGTTTATGGAGTTTTCATTTACAACCAATGCACCAGTGCCAGCAGGACTCATGCATTTATGTCCTGAAAAAGCCAAGTAGTCAATATCCTTCATATTGTGTATTTTAAAAAAATTATCCTGGTGTGGGCATGATTGTGCCCCATCTATTAATGTTTTAGCCTGCGGTGCATATCTTTTTCTTATATCATTCAGCTCTACAATGTCCTGTTCAACTCCCAATACATTACTTACTGCAGACAGGCAGATCACTTTTGTGTTCTTT
>CAYMEI010000028.1:0-9817 GCA_964389605.1 uncultured Candidatus Saccharibacteria bacterium
TTTAGGGGGTGGTCTCAAAAATAAAATGTGACAAATTCTCATGCATAACTACTGAGTCAGCTCTGCAGATCTATCATAAATCATCAGTATTCTGGCAATATTGGCAATTATAGAAAATGCTCTATGATTTATGGATGAGTATTAAGAATTCTCGTGTAAAGAATACGACTAAGCAGGCAGGAGTAGGAATAGCAGGTGCGATTACGGGATTCTGTTTAATTCTGCTTTTGCACACTTTATTTTATATAGTATTAATCTTACTTGGATATGTTGACCATGATAACCCAATTGGAGTGCCTGAGCCTATGATCTGGAGCATGATTATCTTCTCGCCAGTTGGCTTATATTTTGGATACAGAACAGGAAAAACTATTGCTAAAGATGAAGCAGAAGAGTCTAACTATTTAAACCAGCTCAGAAAGCTGGTTAAAATGTAACCTATTTTTTATGCTCGATTTATATCTTTATTATCTTCATTTTGTTCTTCAGCAGTTCCTGTAGTATTTGAACTTTTTGTAGTTTTTATAAAAAATCCTCCAAATACAGTACAAACCAGAGGTGCAACAATTATGAACCCCACAAAAGGTATTTTTAGTAAAAGTGATAGTGCGATCTGTAGCACAATACTTGCAAGCCACAGTCTGACAGGCTTCAATTTAAGATCCTGATACTTATCCAGTGCAAAAGCACCGGCTGTAGCAGTGACAGGTATAGCAAAAACCCAGCTGAAGATATAAAGCACTATACCCAGTATCCCAAGGGGTAACCCTATAAGAGTTATGAATAGTAATATGCTTATAACTGGTGCTGATACAAAATATAGAAAACCAGACCCCAACGAATGAAGTGGTTTTCTGATTATAGTTTCTCCGTTATTTCTGAACTGCTTCTTAAATACCAGCATCAAAATAGATATTACAAGTATGCCACTTAGCATACTTAAAAACCACATCAATATTGGATTTACTCCCCAGTCTGCTTCGAAGTCAGATTTATAGTTTTTTAAGTCTTCATTATACTTTATGCCTACTCCTTCTGCAATTGAGCTACCAAAATCAAAATCTTCTCCGTCTTTTGTCCAGTATTGTACTGATTCTTTAAATAAGGCATCTTCTTCCAGATTTATATTTTCTGCGGCAATTTTTGCGGTCCCGGATATCTCTCCGTCTAGCCTGAAACTAGCGCTGTAAGATTCTAGATTGCCACTGACCGATCCGTTAATAGATATACTTTCTGCTTCTATTATGGTACTTTTTGAAACATTTCCATTTAAGTCAACCTCCTGAGCATAAATATTTAAATCTCCTCCAATAGTAACCCCCCGGTCTATTTCCACTGTCTGAGCAAAAATTAATGCATCTCCTGAAATATTTTTGTTTATCCTGATACTGTTTCCTGCCAGCCTTGCATCTCCGCCAATCTCTGCATCTATATCTATACTTTCAGCAGCCAGATTAATGTCTTCTGTGACACTTGAATCTATAGAGATGTTCCTAGCTGCAGCAATCAGGTCTCCCTCTATGCCAGCCTTTATCCTGATACTTTCTGCGGCTATGTATAAGTTATCATTTACAGATTCTTTTATATCTACTGTGGTGTCAGCTTTATATTCAGCTGATAGTGTCTGAGTGGGTAAAAAATGTACTGGCAGCAAGAGTGTAAAAAGAAGTATGAATGATTTTGTTATCCTTTTCATTTCACATATGTTTCTATACATGCAAGTTCAGCGTGTCAACTGTTTTGATATCTATATCTCAGTGTTTTTGTATGATTGGTTCTCTGTAATTTTTGGTTGATTTCTTGTATGGGGTGGTTTTTATAAACAGAGTGGGAGGCTTTGACATAAAAAAAGGATGGGGTGATCCCATCCTGAATATGTTTTGTCTGTACTGGTAAAGATTTTTTAGTCTCAGGTCATTATGAAAGCTGGGAACTCAACTATCCCCTGCCAATTCATAGATCCTGTTCTTTTAAAGAAATTCAATATATTCTGGTCCCCACTGTACCATACAGCTTTGGGTGGTGTGTACTCCTTAACCAGAGAGTCAGCATCAAGTACACGCACTTTTTCTACTATCAAATTTCTATTTTCTCTTAAATTACCATTCCATTTATCGTTTGTAAACTCAACTTTTACTGGAGCGTTTATAAAATACTCACCAGGAATATCAGTAATGGTAAAGATCTGTGTGTTTTCTGTAGTTTCCAGGCTTATGGGGGTTAAATTTCTATTTCCAGCATACACATTGGACAGTGCACATCCATGGTAGCAGTCAGATCTAAGGTATACCTGCATATTGTATCCTGCTCTATTATCCGGGTTCTGCAATTTAACTTTTCCACCCCAGTACATTGTGCCGGTGCTTTTGTAGGCGTTCAGGAATCCACTGTTATTATTGTAATATACTGCGTCATATGGTCTGTAAGTTTGTTTGTGTATAGGAGCTACTCCCTCCCGGTAAACTTCTACTTGGTTTACCTTTAAGTTCCTGTCGATATTATTTTTTACTAAATCATTAGCAAACTCCACACTTACACTGTCAGATTTTATATCAAACTCATCTGCGTCTATTTTAAACTTGTAGTATTGATTTTGTTCTGTAGTTTCAATGGGCTCTTCGTTCAATTTAACTGTATCGGCGTATACATCCATTTTTGCACACTCTCCATCAATACATGCAGTACTTTTGGCGTTTACTTTAACAGTTATGTTACTTCCTGTTTTTATAGGTGAGCAGTTGGCAGGACTTACCCCATTTATGCTTAATTCAAACCTAGCTTCATTGTTAGATTCATTTGTTTCTTTAATATTATTGTCATAATCAGCTTTATAGGTAATAGATTGATAGTCCTTGGCATTGTTTATTTTAAATCTGACATTACCATTAGAGAGTGTCTGGGCTTTCAGGGGCTTGTGGTATCCCCTAGCTGGCGTGTCAGTTGAAAAAGTACATGCATTCATACTTGGGTAAAATGTCATGTAGGATAAATTGTTCCATTCAATATTAAAACCGCGGGAATCAGCAGAACCGTTATTTTTTAATTTGGCCAGTACATAAAAAGTGTCTCCTTTGTTAATTTCCGAAGGGTCTATTGTTACATACCCTGATCCGTCCCATTTTTGAACATCAAACCCGGATACTTCCAGATCTACTTCCTCTGCAGGTCCTCCAGAATGATTATCTCTTGTGTTAATAATTATGCTACTGGTATTATTAGATTCACTTGATTCTTTTATTTTACCTGTTCCTTCTGTGTCGGGCTTGTATAAATCAGCCTGAAATTGCATCTCTAGGAGGTCCGGCATCTCGGAAACTTTAAATCTTACATTTCCTGTAGAAGTAGCACCGGGTGATAATTCTGAATGCCCCCCATACCCTTTAAACATGGTTGCAGCTGGCATTATGCCCGATAGTGTATCTACCTCACTTCTCAGCAGGTGCCAAGCAACATTAAAAGTTGGCGATGTTTGATTGCCGGTATTTTTGAGATCTGCCACCAAGTAGACGGTGTCCCCCTTTTTTACATCAGACTCCTGTATTCTTCTGTAGGATCCGTCTTCCCACTTTTCTATATGTATACCACTAACCTCTAGGTCAACCATTGTATCTGACTGGGAGCTTGCCATGGCAGGAGCAAACAGTGCCATGGCAGCCAGCGGTTTTGTTATATATGTAAAAATGTTTTTCATAATTTCTCTGCTACTTTTTCTAGTATTATTTAAAATAATAGCAAGTGCTACCTGCACAGTTTATTTTTTAGATAAAAAATGTAAATAATAATTGATTTGCTTGATAAGTTTATACTTGCAATTACCCAGGGCGTTTCGGAATTTTTACCAATTAGCAGTAGTGGTCATCTGATTATTGCAGAAAATATTATGGGGATTGATCCACAAAAAAACCTTTCTTTTGATATACTTATGCATCTTGCAACTGCCCTTGCCTTGATAATTGTATTGTATGAATCAAAAATAAACACAAAAGACTTCCAGGCTTTTCATCAAGCCGTAACAGGGAAGAAGCCAAGCCTTGTGGACTTTGTACATAATTGTAAGATAATATTATTAAGTTTTTATCAACCATCTTTGAAAATGAAGTCATATGATGGAGATAATAAAAACCATGCTGATATTATTATGCCAAGTGCTCCTGTGGCAATAAAGGGGCTGACCAAAAAAATCTTTCCATATCTGATAGCCAGTGCTCCTGTGGCGGTAGCAGGACTGGCTTTTTCTGTGTTTGATATAGTAGATCAGCTAAGAAACTTTGAAACAATAGCCATAACATCAGCACTGTTGGGGGTGGCTTTTCTGTTTATGAAAAATACCGGTAAGAGTTTTCAGCTACAGGCTTCTTCGAGATGGATAAACTTCTCTGATAAATCTTTTAAAAACTTACTTCTGATTGGATTAATACAGCCCCTAGCACTTATTCCTGGTGTTTCAAGGAGTGGTATTACAACTCTTGCGGCAGTGCTACTGGGGTATAGTTTTAAAGACAGTCTGAAGATAAGCTTCTTTTTATTTTTTCCCGCAGTTTTTTTAAGTCTGGGTGATACACTGTTAAAGTTTATTGAAGGTCATAGTCTGCTATTGGCAGGTATTAACGCCATATTGCCTTTTTTTGCAGCTTTTGGGGCTGGATACATATCCGCAAAATATCTTTTGAAGTATATTAACAGGATAGGGTTTAAGCCTTTTGGTGTTTATCGGATACTGTTGGGCTTGATTTTACTTGGTGCTTTTTTTCAGTAAGTATAGGACATTTTATTTTTTAATGAAGGGTATCAGCGGAGTAAAATCATCTGACCAGGTGCTATTTTCAAGATGTTCCAGTGGCGGATAGTCTTCTAGCCCCTCAATCCCCTCCAGGGGTTTTCTGGAAGCCGCTACCCAGACACTGTTCCTGTTTTGATTAATATAACAATGTAAATTATTGCTGTGTATGGTCAGGTTAACAATTTTCTCTATATCTAGGTGTCTATTACTTGCATGTAATAATAAGATACCGTCTGGTCTTAGCTTCTGGGTATAAAGTTCTATGGCTTCGTGCGTAAGCAGGTGTCTTGGTATTGATATCCCGGTAAAAGCGTCCACCAGTATCATAGAATATTCACCATCAGGCTTTTTGTTGAGCAAAAACCTGCCATCACCTATTTCTATGTCATGACTTCTATCTTCCATCTCAAGATATGTAAAATATTTTTTTGCAACATACTCCACATTTTTATCTATCTCAAAGAAAGTCGTGTGTATGCCTGGATAAGAATAAAAATTTAATCCCCCTGCACCAAGTCCAATTACTGCTATATTCTGAGTAGTCTCTTTTTCAGACAGCTTGTTATATATATCATCCAGAGCTGTTTCTTCGGTATAGTAATGAGCAAACACTTCTTTTGTTGTCAGTTTGCCGTTCTCAAGATTCTGGTATCCATGCAGGGTGTTTCCATTATAAAGGGTGCGCCTGTTTTTTGAGTGCTCATCTGTTACAATGACTGGTCCATACATAGACCTTAATATATCAACTTTTTCCCCGCTAACAGGGTATATGCTTTTATATTGCCCTTGTACTATAATAGCAAACACAATAATTACTACAATGCTTAGTGCGGTGCTAAAGACTGCTTTCTCACCTTTTTTAAATATTTGGAATGAAGGATTATTGAATAATAATACTATGGTCGGGAGTACCACAATAATAACTGTTACAATCCATCTCTCCATATAAAGATCAAAAATAAATGGAGATAGCACGCTTACAAAGAGATTACCTGCAAAACCACCAAGTGCCAGCGATGTGTAAAAATAATGCAGGTACTTTGGGTCTGGTCTGTTTTTTATAAGTGTGCCCGCATATATCCAGGTAGTATAAAAAACTGCTATCAGTGATACTAATATTGATAACGGTATACTTCTGTCTGGGGTCAGGAATATATGAATCAGTATCAATAAAGTTATGGTGAACGGCAGGTAGTGGTATTCTTTGCGTGCTATTATTGGTTTTGGAGCAAAAGGCAGAGCAAATGCAAGCATAAACACTCCTAACGGAAGTGCCCACAGTGTTGGCATAGAAGCAACATCTTCTGTCAAAAATGCAGAAACAACTGCCAAAAAAGCGGAGGGCAGAGCACTGTAAAGTAGCCATACACATACTTGCCCAATGAGTGGGGATCTTGGGATATGGTTTGATTTGCTGGCAGTTTCTGAAACCTTCCCCTTTTTGATATATAGAGAGATTAATAATATAGCCACCCCCAGAGCCCCCAGAAGTATTTTCCATATATTCATAAATACTCCGGTTGAGAAGAGATTTTCCAGCACAAATGGATATAGTATAATTGCTAATATAGACCCGATATTTGAGTAAAAATAAAGTTGCCAGGGGTTTATCTTCTCACTGTGAGCTGTATTCTGTAAGACTATTGTAGAAGAAGCAAGAGATATTGCAGGAAGACCAATTGAGATAATTAGTACATATATTACCTCTACCATACCAAATTTTTCTAGGCTGAGTCCCCACTGGTCAGGCGGTGGTACAATCAATGCAGAGCAGACCATAAGAGTACCAATTAATGCAAGCACCGCTTCAGGAGATCTTCTGCTGCCAGCACCAGCTGCTATATACCCAACAAACAGTGCCAGCTGATAAAAGAGCATGGTTAGTATCCACACCCATGCAACTCCACCAAATATTGGAGTTATAATTTTACTGGAAGCCAGCTGTATAGTAAAAAATAAAAATGATGCAGTGGCTGAGAACAAAAATAAAAAATAACTGATTGTTTTTGGGCTCATGTTTCCTGTCATTATATTATTGAACAGGAAAATATCAAGAAGTTGCTTTTTTAAATAAATAATACTCAATTGCTTTTATTTAAAATAACTTTTAATAGTCTTTTCGCAGGTTGGGTAAAGATAATATAAAAAAAGATGATACTGGTGTGACAGGGGGATCAGACCAACACGAAGCCTCTGTTTTGAAAGATGATAAAACTGGTACGGGTAACAATGAAAAATCTTTTTTTGATGACAGCTTGGGCGGTCATGGTGATCTGGCGTACCAGTTCATGTCTATACTTAAAGAAATGAAGGATCGACTGGAAAAAATACAGGCTGTTACTCCATTCAGGTCTTTTGTTAATGGTGTATTTGCAGGTTTGGGTACAGTAGTGGGGGCAACCCTGATAGTTGCTTTACTTTTGTGGATTTTGCAGCAGGCAGACACTGTGCCTATTATAGGGTCATATATTAGTGATATTATAGATGTTGTAGAAAACAGAGATATTTAATAATATTTGACAAACTGGGTTATTTGTGTAAAAATCAGCTGTCAATGCGAGGTAGAGCAGCGGTAGCTCGTTGGGCTCATAACCCAAAGGTCGTTGGTTCAAATCCAACCCTCGCAACAAAGTTTTACTAGTGAAAAAAGTTGCTTTAATAATCTTGGATGGTTGGGGTCTAGGTAAAAAAGAACCTAACAATGCTATACATATGGCTGAGACTCCATTTTTTGATTATCTGTGGGATAATTTTCCTCATACAAAATTGCACGCCAGTGGCGAAGCTGTTGGTCTTCCAGAAGGTCAGATTGGTGGATCTGAGGTAGGACACTTAACTATTGGGGCAGGGAAAGTTTTATATCAGGAGCTTTCTAGGATTAATAAATCATTGCAAAAGACCCTTGATTTACTGCAGGAGCGGACGGTGAGTAATGAGGATATGGCAGGTGAGGATTTGATGGAGAATCATAATTTTTTAGACTTCCTTAATAAATCTAAGATCAACCCGGCACACTTAATTGGTCTTGTTTCTCCTGGGGGAGTACACAGTCATCAAGACCACTTATTTAGTTTGCTTGAAATCATGAAGCTGAGTGGATGCAAGAGTCCTTTTATTCATGTAATTTCTGACGGGAGAGATACGCCTCCCTGCTCTGGTATTGAGTCAGCCAGAAAATTGATAAGTAAAGTTAACGAACTCCAGTTTGGCAACATAGTCACCCTTTCTGGCAGGTTTTTTACAATGGACAGAGACAAAAACCGGGACAGGACAGAAAAAGGGTTAAGCCTGATTACTAAAAGTGCAGGGCAGGGAGATTCCTATAATCATAGTAATTTAGCAGATGTATTTTCTGAGCTGTATAGTGCAGATTTTACAGATGAATTTATTGAGCCTGTTGTTATTGATTCAGGTTATCAGGGCTTAAAACAGGAAGAGCCTGTACTCTTTTTTAACTTCAGATCCGACAGGATGAAGCAGATTGTACAAAAGTTACACGAGTATTCTTCTGTCACCCCTGTTTTTACAATGACTGCATATGATAAAGATTTTGTTTTTGCTAAACCTTTTTTCGAAAAGCAGAAGGTTCAAGATACCCTGGGGGAGATTATTGCTAATTCTGGTCTGAACCAGTCCAGATTTGCAGAAACAGAAAAATTCCCGCATGTAACATACTTTTTTAATGGAGGTGTAGAGGTGCAGTTTGACAAAGAAGAAAGGATGGTTGCACCGAGTAACAAAGTGCTACATGATCAGAGCCCAGAGATGAAGGCCAGTGAAATTACACAGAGCATAATAAGTGATGTTGAAGGCAGGAATCCAGAGTTTATTCTGGTTAACTATGCTAATCCGGATATGGTTGGACACACTGGCAATTTTAAGGCAGTGGTTGAAGCTGTAGAAAAAGTAGATAATGAACTTAAGAAGCTTTGTGAATTTTTAACCGTGCATGATTATACATGCGTTATTCTGGCTGACCATGGGAATGCCGATTATATGTTTGATTTGCAGACAAAAGAACCTCATACTGCCCACACAATGGCAAAAGTTCCATTTGTTATTTACCATCCAGATATACAAGGTATATCTTTAAATCAGGATGAAGATCTTGGGCTAAGCAATGTGGCAGGAACAGTGTTAAAATTGATGGGCATAGAAAGTGAACATACAGAAAATGCCATGTTTTAGTAAATCTCAAATTCAATATCAGAATCTTTGATCCCTGCAGTAATGCACAGTTACTGCATAGCTTTTTATCTTTTTAGATATTTAAAGGTTTCTACTTTCAGAGGGTGGGAGAACTCCGCCTCTGCAGTAAGTTGTGCCAAACAGTACAGATGGTTCTGGCAAGATGTGATGGACAGTAGTTTTATAAAAAACTGCTTTTCTTCTTTTTGCCTCTCGGATTAATTCACTGAGACGCTGACGGATTAATTATAGTTTTGAAAACCAGATATTTTTTACATTAAAACAAACATGACAAACAAGTGGACTGAGTGCACAAGCTCACTCTCGCTCTGGGCTTCATTAAAATTGGCAGATTTCAAGAGTATGTACTTCTCTATTTAGAGGTATCAAAGAGTTGTCTGGTTGGGTTTTCATTGATATCGCTGGTTATGTCGCCCAGCCTACTCTCCGGAAATGTTCAGAGGCAAGTATAGACTTTACAAAATCTGAGACTGTGAGCATCCGTTAGCATGTTAAGAGAAAAACAAAAAATGGCAGGAGTTTTTAATACAGTTGAATTTTTTAAGCAAAATATAATATGTTTATGAGGGTCTATAGTTCAATTGGTAAAACAACGGTCTCCAAAACCGTCGTTCTTGGTTCGAGTCCAGGTGGGCCCGCTTTTAGTTTTGATTTCTAAGCTCCTTCTGTCAATTCCGCCGACACCAGACCTTGTCGGGCGGTTTACGCACATCCAAAGCTGCTTTAGAGGGGAATTTTAGTGCTCCCTTCTACACATTCAAGTGATAGTAGTAAAGCTAATTCCCCTTCTCAGAACCTTAGCAGGCTGGCTACGCACAGCCTTAAGCG
>CAYMEI010000029.1:0-9779 GCA_964389605.1 uncultured Candidatus Saccharibacteria bacterium
GTACACAACAGTGCCTGCACTGTAATGTCTACAGGTTTATTGTAAGAGGTCTAATCGTGTGAGTGTGATGGTCCGTCATCAGCTGTAGGACACCTGATTCATCTCTTAATCCTTCAGATCCATTGTGGACTGGGCATTGTTTTTGCAGGTTTCTGAAATATTTTTTCCGGGGTCTTGTTGACCTAGTTTTTAACAAAATCTTAGCTAATTTTGTTTTGAAATTATGAAGTTTTCTGATTTAGTAAGTAAGCCAGATTTTCCACAGCTGGAGAAAGAAGTGCTGGAGTTCTGGAAAGAAAATAAGATTATTACTAAGTGGTCCAGAAAAAACGAGGGTGGCAAAAGATTTGTCTTTTATGAAGGACCGCCCACAGCTAATGGAAAACCGCATATTGGACATATGATGGGTAGAAGTATTAAAGACCTGTACCCCAAGTTCAAAAATATGAAAGGTTTTCATACATATAGACGAGATGGTTGGGATTGCCATGGCCTGCCCGTGGAGATTGAAGTACAGAAAAGCCTAGATATAGAAACAAAAAAAGATGTAGAGGAGTATGGTATAAAAGAGTTCAATCAGCTCTGTAGAGAATCGGTTAAGAAATATGTTGATAACTGGATTAATATCAGCAAGAGAATAGGTTACTTTACAGACACTAAGAATGCTTACTGGACAATGAATGCTGAATACATTGAGTCGGCATGGTGGATTTTTAAGCAACTATACGAAAAAGGTTTGTTTTATAAGGGTTACAAAGTAATGCCTTACTCGCCTGTTACGGGCTCTACTTATTCCAGCCATGAGCTTGCACAAGGCTATCAGGATGTAATTGATCCAAGTATATTTGTAAAATTTGAAGCTAGATACCACAAAACAGGTCTTGGTGTTGGGGTGGTTATTGAAAACGAAGAAGGTGAAGTTCTTATGCTCTTGAGAGGAGAAGAGGGCAGAGAAAAAACCTGGGGCGTTGTTGGGGGCAAACTAGACACGGGAGAGACAGACATAGTAGAAACTGCAAAAAGAGAGATACTAGAAGAAATAGGTGTGAGTGTATCCAAGGTAGATCTTTTTGGGTCCAGTGTAGATTTTTTTGAAGGCAGGTTGTTTCATACTCATCATGTAAAGGCATACTTACCCAAAGACACAGAAATAAAACTGGAAGAAGGGAGCTTTCTGAGTTATCAGTGGGTTAAGCTGGAAGATTTATTTAAAAAAGAAGCTCTACACATACCAACAAGAAGGCTTCTGGAAGACTATGTAAATAATTTTCATCAAGAAAAGAATATAATCAAGTCTGATGATGAGAATATTATACCTCAATACATTGAGCTGGAGAAAATGACCAGACCAAAAGTATTTATTGTTGCATGGACTACTACTCCCTGGACGCTTCCCGGAAATGTTGCTTTGGCTATAAACAAAGATGAAAAATACCTTCTTGTACAAAAAGATGGAGAGTTTCTGGTGGTTGCCAAAAAACTTGCCATGCAGGTTATGGGTGAAGATTTCCTAGTTCACCAGGAGTTCCCGGGTAAGGAGCTTGTGGGAGTTAAATATAACCCATTGTTTTTTTACAGAAATAATCTGTCTAAGATTGATGATCCGGATCCAGGTAGCATAAGAGAAAGGGATCAGCAAAACTCCAAGGTTATTCTGATGAATAATAAGGGAGAGTTGCTGGTTACTACAGAGGCAGGAAAAGACTATAAAACTTTACCCGGAGGAGGTGTAGAAAAAGATGAGTCTCCACTTGGAGCTGCAGTGAGAGAGGTGGGCGAAGAGTTAGGGTTAGAAATAAGTGAATCTGATCTTGAATATCTTGGTACTGCAACTGATCCAAGATCGGGAAGTATCCAGAACTTTTTTATTCTAATACATAATGATGTCCCAGGTAATCTGGATCAAAAAGAAGTCCTGAAGACTGAATTTATCTCTGCTAGGGAATATCATGATAATTTTGGCTACAATCATTTAATTGACATACTTAACAGTACTAATTTTAATCAATATAAAATTTATGCTGCAGATTTTGTGTCAATGGAAGATGGAACAGGTGTTGTTCACACTGCTGTAGCGTACGGCATTGATGACTATGAACTTGGGCAAAAGTATGATTTGGGCATGCTTAATTTTATAGATCTGGCAGGTAAGTTTACAGAAGAGACGGGAGACCTCGCAGGGCTTTATTGTAAGGATCCAAAGACAGAGAGGCTTATAATTAATAAGCTTAAATCCAAAAATAGACTATTTAAAGAGACTCAGATTAAGCACAGCTACCCTCACTGCTGGAGAACCAAAACGCCCTTGATTTATTACCCGGTAGAAGCATGGTTTATTGGTACAACTAAAGAAAAGCAGAAAATCATCGATGTTAACAGTAAAATAAACTGGGAACCGGAATTTATTGGGTATGGCAGAATGGGGAACTGGCTTGAAAGTATGGTGGACTGGAATATATCCAGAAACAGGTTCTGGGGAACTCCAATACCTGTATGGGCAAATGAAGATTTATCAGAGATGTACTGTGTGGGGAGCTTTGAAGAGCTCAAAGATCTTGCACTGGATCCAGACAAGATAGATTTAGATAAAAACGAGGAAGGTAAAATTAAATTTGATCCACACCGTCCTTTTATAGATGATATAAAAATCAGGCATCCAGATACCGGAAACGAACTGACAAGAATCCCATACATAGCAGATGTGTGGTTTGATAGTGGAGCTATGCCATATGCACAAAATCATTATCCATTTGAAAAGCAGGCTTTTTATCCTTTTCCTAGTGCAGAAATTAAAAATGAATCTATAGATAAGCCGGCTGACTACCCGGCTGATTTTATCTGTGAAGCAATTGATCAAACAAGAGGCTGGTTTTACACGCTGGAAGCGTTATCTGGTCTATTATTTAATGAAGTGCCTTTTAAAAATGTGGTAGTGACCGATCATGGTTTGGATGAAAAAGGCAAAAAGCAGTCAAAATCTTTAGGGAATGTGGTTGACCCTAACGAAGCTCTTGATATGTATGGTGCAGATTCTTTAAGGTGGCTTATTTTTTCCAAGGATGCCACAAGACCTATGCGGATAAGTTTAAATCTGGTTAAAGACTCTGCAAAGGAGTTACTTCTACCTTACTTTTCAGCAGTTAATTTTTACAGGACTTACTCAAATATTGATGGATTTGTTCCAGAAGAAAATCTGGGAGCTAACTTTAAGCCCAGGATTGAACTTGACAGGTGGATACTTTTTAAGCTGTCTAGCATGATTAAAAATGTAGATGATTATCTGGAGAAATTAAAGATATCCAAAGCATCTGATGAGATAATCACTTTTCTTGATGATTTAAATAACTGGTACATAAGAATTAACAGAAAAAGATTCTGGAAATCGGGGAATGATGTAGAGAAAATTGATGGATACAAGACTCTCTGGGTTGTGCTTTTTAACTTGACCAAAGTGCTTGCTCCATTTACACCTTTTGCAACAGAAAGGGTTTTTCAGGAAATAAAAAGGGGGGGTGACCCGGAGTCTGTACATCTATCCAATTGGCCTAGAGTAGTTTTTGATGTAGAAGACAGGCTGATTAAAAAAGTTGATGCAGAAAAAATAATATGCTCAATAATCCATAGTGCCAGAGCAAAATCTAAAATAAAGCTAAGACAGCCACTTTCTCGGGTAAAAATATTTACTCAAAATCAGGATATAGATCTGGGTCTCATAGCCTCTGAAGCCAATTTCAAAGAAGTTCTTCTGATAGAAAGAATGGAGAATATGGGTGTAGGCATGAGAATAAGGCCAAGAGCTGACAGATTAGCACAAAGATTTAAAGCCGGGTTTGATAAGATTCAGCAATTGATTGCCTCTGAGGACTATTTTCTGGATATACAAAAAAACAGAGTATTGATTGGTGAAAATATGAAGACCGAAACAACTTTATTTTTAGCAGAAAGAAAGTCTGCCTATACTTTAGATTTTCTGGATTTTGATTTTGAATTTGACATTCAGGATCCATTTTTTGTTGCAGGGGAGTTTAATACTGCAATATGTCTGGTAGACTCCACCATAACAGATGAACTGAAGCAGGAGGGGTTTGCAAGGGAGCTTGTAAGAAAAATACAGGATCAAAGAAAGGCAGCAGGTTTTGATGTGTCTGACAGGATTAATGTCAGGCTGAACATAACTGATGAATTTGTAGCAAGTGCAGTAGAGAAATTTCAGGATTATATAAAAGAAGAGTGTCTGATAAAGGATATCAGAACAACAAATGAGCCCCTAGAAGAGCTTGAAGTAGATGCATGTAAAATAGGTATTAGTGTTGAAAAAAGCATGGTTTAGAAAAAACACATTTTTTTGTAGTTTAATATTGGATGGAAAAGTATATTAATTACTTTCCTGTGTTGTTTTTGTCGTTTTGTATAAGCTTGGCTTACACGCCGTTTGTGATATATATAGCTCACAGGTTTGGTATTCTGGATCAGCCTTCACAAAAAAGAGATTCAGAAGATCAGAGCAGGGCAAGAAGAATTCATAAAAACCCTACACCAAGGCTTGGCGGTATTCCTGTTATAATATCTTTTATTTTTGTATCTTCATTATTTTTAAACCCTACACTGACTTTTCTGGGTTTTGCAGTGACTGTAATCATACTACTGCTTGTTGGTGTTCTGGATGATGTATTTGAAATTTCTGCCAACAGACAGTTCATTGCTCAATTTATGGTTGCGTTTTTAGCTTCATTGCTTTTGCAGATGCCATTTATTTCTGCACTGGGGATGAGCTTAGATTTAAATTGGCTGGAATATAAAACAGACATTATTAATTTAAGCTTTCCTGGCGATTTGTTTATTATTATGTGGGTTATATTTCTAATTAATTCTATTAAGTGGAGCTCGGGCACAGATGCTTTAATGGAAGGAGTTGTGGCCATAGGGGCTCTTGTGATATTTCTGGTGTCAGTTAGAACATTTGATTATGTTTCTGCCATTATCTCGGTTTCTTTGCTGGGTGCTCTGCTGGGTTTTTTACCTTTTAACTTTGCTCCTGCTAAAATTTTCAGTGGAAGTAGTGGTAAATCGGTTTATGGTTTCATTTTGGCTGTTCTGGCTATTTTCTCTGAGAGTAAGCTGGCTGTTACTTTTGCAGTTACTTTAATTCCTGCAATAGATGCTTTAACTGTACTATATTTTAGACAGAAAAATCATAAGCCCAAAAATTTTACTGAGCTCATGAGAATAAGCGACAAGACACACCTGCATCATATTTTGCTAAGTAGATTTAAATCGCACAGAAAAGTAGCCTTAATTGAGTGGTCAGCCAGCTTTCTGGTTGGGGCGCTGGCTTTGATTTTTGCAGGAGCTGAGCTTGCTGCTGTACTCTTGATTCCCGTTTTGCTATTATTGCTGATGGGTATACGATTGAGGAAAAATCATACAGATGCTGAAAAGTAATGTGTGCAATACTTGCTCTCTTGTATTCTTGGGTAGATTTGGATGTGAGGTAAACTCTTTTTGTCTCGTAGGGTATTTATTGTAGCTTATCCTGCAGGTCTTCTATCTGATCTCTTAAGTCTATTGCGGTTTCAAAATCAAAATTCTGGGAGGCAACCCACATTTTATCTTCAAGCTCCTTGATAAGTTTTTTAAGTTCTTCTTTGTTTAGTCTTGAGGTTGTTAACTTTGCACCTGTTTCAGATTTTTTGGATTTTTTACCTCTCATTGATTCATTTAGCTCATGAATCTTTTTAATAATTTGTGTAGGAGTGATTCCGTGTTCTTTGTTGTATTCTATCTGCCTCTCCCTTCTTCTCTCGGTTTCATCAATTGCAGCCTGCATAGAGTCTGTAATTCTGTTGGCGTACATGATTACTCTACCATTTACATTTCTCGCTGCCCTTCCAATTGTCTGGATTAAAGATGTTCTGGATCTGAGGAACCCTTCTTTGTCAGCGTCCAGTATTCCTATCAGGGATACCTCAGGTAGATCCAGACCCTCCCTTAATAAATTAATACCTACCACTACATCGTACTTACCAAGTCGTAAATCATTTAGTATTTCGGATCTCTCCAGGGTTTCTATGTCGGAGTGAAGATATGCAACCCTTATCCCCAGCTCTTTCAGGTATTCAGTCAGGCTTTCGGCGGTCTTTTTTGTTAAAGTAGTTACAAGTGCTCTTTCATCTCTTTTATTAACATTTCTGATTTCTCCTATTAAGTCATCAACCTGACTGTCAACTGGCTTTATATCTATTACAGGATCTAACAGCCCTGTAGGTCTTACAACCAGGTCAACTACATTCTGCGAGTGCTGGGCCTCAAAAGGACCGGGTGTTGCCGAGACAAATACTGCCTGATTCAATCTATCTACAAACTCATTAAATTTTAGTGGCCTGTTATCATAGCTAGACGGGAGTCTCCATCCATAATTAACAAGATTTGTTTTACGGCTTAAGTTTCCTCCGTGCATTCCACCTATTTGAGGTAGTGTTATATGGCTTTCGTCAATAAAGCAGGTGTAGTCCTCTGGGAAGTAATCAATTAATGTTGAAGCAGGCTCTCCCGGCTCAAGCTCTTCAAAATATCTGGTGTAATTTTCTATACCTTCAACAAATCCCATTTCTTTAAGCATCTCGATGTCATACTCGGTCCTTTCTTTAATTCTTTGAGCTTCTACTAACCTGCCTTCTGATAGAAATAGCTTGTGCCTTTCTTCCATTTCTTTTCTGATTTTTTCACATATTTCGCCTATCTTGTCTTTTCCTGCGACATACTGCCTTGCAGGGAAAATAATAATATCTTCAAGTTCATCTCCAAAGGATCCAGTAAGTACATCAACTTCAAAAATATGGTCAATTTCATTTCCAAAAAATTCTATTCTTATGGCATTAAATTCTTCATATGCGGGGAATATTGTAACTGTCTCGCCTTGAACAGAAAATTCTCCTCTCCCAAGGCTTAAATCATTTCTTTTGTACTGCAGATCAACAAATCTTCTTAGAAGCAGGCTCCTGTCAACATCCTGCCCTTTTTTAAGCGTTACAGATAAATTTTTATATATCTCAGGACTGCCCAGTCCATAGATTGCAGAAACAGAGGATACTATGAGTACATCTTTTCTGGTCAAAAGACTCATTGTGGATGCATTTCTAAGTCTGTCTATTTCTTCATTTATTGTTGCAGTTTTAGCTATATACTGATCCTTTTTAAAATTATAAGCTTCCGGCTGATAGTAGTCATAGTAGCTTACAAAGTAGTGTACGGCATTATCTGGGAAAAACTCTCTGAACTCATGGTATAGTTGAGCTGCAAGTGTCTTGTTATGAACAAGAACAAGTGTGGGCTTTTGTATTTTTTCTACAATATTTGCCATTACAAAAGTCTTTCCTGTCCCGGTTGCCCCAAGTATTGTCTGAAACTTCTTTCCTTCTTTTATGCCTTGTGTTATTCTATCTATTGCTGGTGGTTGATCCCCTGCGGGCTGATACTGTGATACAAGTCTAAATTTATCCTGTTCTTCCACAAATATACATTAGGAAAATGATTTGATTTATCTAGTAGGGTGTAAGCATTATTAATCATTGTCAATTTTCTGGTATGCAAGTAATTTATGGGATATCAGGATGCCAGGTTGTTGGGATATATTAAAAGGCAGGTTTTTTGTCATCCTCTGTAACGCTTGACAAATTTTTTACACACTCTTAAAAATTTAGTGGTTTAAAAGCTAAAAACATGAATTTAATACCACTAAACGACAAAATAATATTAGAACCAATAGAGGAGAGCAAAGAAACCTCTTTTGGGTTCCAGATAGTAAAAAAAACAGAGGAGAGACCGATGACCGGCAAAGTAATTGCGGTTGGTCCTTTAATATCTAATCCAAAAGAAGATGACCCGGCTGCCAAGTCTACGGCTGAACACATAAAGACAGGTGTAAAAATAGCTTTTACAAAGTATGCTCCTACAGAATTTGAGCATGAAGGCACAAAGTATCTGATTATTTCGTTAAAAGATGTATTAGCAGTAATTAAAAACTAAAACTAAAAAACTAATATGGCAAAAGTATATCAACTCAATAGAAAAGCCAGAGAAAGTCTGGTTAAAGGAATTAACATAGTTGCAACTCTGGTTGGCACTACTCTTGGTCCAAAGGGTAGAAATGTTGCAATAGAAAAAAGTTATGGTGCTCCAACAGTTACAAACGATGGTGTAACTGTGGCAAAAGAAATAGAGCTTAAAGATAAATTTGAAAACATTGGTGCAAAATTAATTATTGAAGCATCTAATAAAACAAATGATGTTGCTGGTGATGGTACAACCACAGCAACAATACTGGCTCAAAGTCTTGTTGTAGAAGGGTACAAGCTTGTTTCTGCAGGAATTGACCCGATGGCTCTTAAGAGAGGTATGGATAAGGGGGTAGAAAGAGTTATCCATAATCTTAAATCTAACTCAAGACCGGTTGCCGACAAAAGTTCTATTAAAAATGTAGCTACAATATCTTCTGGAGATATTCAGGTTGGAGAAATGATAGCAGAAGTTATGGAAAAAGTTGGTAAAGATGGCGTTGTAACGGTAGAGGAAGGAAAAGGGCTTGGTCTGGAAATTGAATACACCGAAGGAATGAGCATTGACAGAGGCTTTATTTCTCCTTACATGGTAACAAGGCAAGACGGAATGGTGGCAGAGTACAATGATACATTTGTACTTATTACAGATAAAAAAATCTCTTCTATACAGGAGGTCCTGCCAATACTGGAAAAAGTTGCCAAAGAAGGCAAAAGAGAAATGGTGATAATTGCCGAAGATGTAGATGGTGAAGCTTTGGCAAATATTATAGTTAATAAACTAAAAGGGACATTTAATATTCTTGCCGTAAAAGCACCTGCATTTGGAGACAGAAGAAAGGCAATGTTGCAGGATATTGCAGTCTTAACTGGTGGTAAGGTTATCTCGGAAGAAGTTGGGTTAAAGTTTGATACAGTTGAGCTGGAAGATCTGGGGACAGCCAGAACAATTAGATCAGACAAAGAAAACACTGTGATTGTTGTAGAAAAAGATGCAGCCACAACCGCAAGAGTTCAAGAAAGGGTGTCTGTAATAAAAGCCGAAATAGAAGCAACTACTTCTGACTATGATAAAGAAAAACTACAGGAGAGACTGGCAAAACTTGGTGGAGGTGTTGGTGTTATTAAGGTTGGAGCTACTACAGAAGTAGAGATGAAAGAAAAGAAGTACAGAATAGAGGATGCACTAAACTCAACTAGGGCTGCCGTAGAAGAAGGGATAGTTGTAGGTGGTGGATGTGCGCTGGTTCATACTTTAAGTGATCTGGAAGATTTAAAGTTTGAAAACGCCGATGAAAATATGGGAGTTGAACTGCTAAAAAAAGCAGTAGTTGCACCTTTAGAAAAAATAGCAGAAAATGCAGGAGCTCCAGAAAAAGTTATACTGGAAGAACTTAAAAAGAAGGCTCCAAATGAAGGTTTTAATGCAATGAGTAACAGTTTTGTTGATATGTTTGAAGCAGGGATTATTGATCCGCTTAAGGTAACAAGATCAGCCTTGGATAATGCCAGAAGTATTGCAGGAATGGTTTTAACTGTTGGTGCAATAATAGTTGAAGAACCAAAAGAAGAAAAAGATCCAGCCATGCCACCAGGAGGAATGGGTATGGGAATGGATGATATGTACTAGAAAAATCAATACTGATTAGAAAGAGGGTGTAATCACCCTCTTTTGTTTTAAGATAAGCTATTTAATCTTGGTTAATATCCACCCTGTATAGCCCA
>CAYMEI010000030.1:0-9637 GCA_964389605.1 uncultured Candidatus Saccharibacteria bacterium
TGTCTTTGCAAGGTATCAAGCTAAGTTCCTGTTTATCTTTTAGGGGGTGGTCTCACTTAAAAATGTAATCTGGAATTATATTTAATTAGTGTGGTATTACTTTGATTCCTTGGCAAACCTTACCTTGGGTTTCTTCAGATACCTTTTGTATAATATTGTAGCCAAAATTACAGGTAACTTTGTTTTTATACTCAACCTTTTAATTCCTCTGGATGCTTCTTTATAAGTATCTAGGTTTCTGGTTTTTTCAAACTCCCACAACCTGATAAACTTTTGCCTGTCAAAACCTTTTTCAAATTGCTCTCTGGTAATTCCAAACCTGTATATGTCATCCAGAGGCAAGTAAATCCTGCCTCTTTTATTAAAATCCTCATCTATATCTCTTAAAAAATTAGTAAACTGAAAAGCCTCCCCCAGCTTTTCTGCAAAATAAAGCGTGTCTTCATCTGATTTACCAAATAAATAACACATCATTATACCCACCACATTGGCAGATCCATACATATAATCCTGCAGATCTTTGTATGTATTGTACTCTTTAACAAAAAGATCTGACATCATTGCAGTAAAAAAGGCCTCTATATATTTTCTTGGTATGCCGTGCTTGTTTATAGTATAAACTATTGATCTAAAATATTGACGGTCAGAGTATCCTTTATCTAAATCTTTATAAAATTCGTTTACCTGATGCCTGAGAGCAAGATGAGTGTCTTCTTTTGACTGGCTACCTGCCGGATTGTCTACTATTTCATCAAATACTCTAAAAAAAGCATATAAAGCAAAAGTGAACATCCTGATTTTTTTTGGGAATAAAAGAGTAGAATAATAATAGCTGGAAGAGCACTTTTTTGTCAATCTCTTGCACAGCTTAAAGTCTTTTAACAGATCCTTACCCATATCATCTTTCTCGTGTCAACAAGAATTCCGTAAATCCTGCCAAAAACTGCTTTATACTAACAGGCATACTCAAACTTTTCAGACTTTTCTCAACAGCAAGCGTTTCTTTTTTAAGCAACTCTCTGTAATCAGTAACACCTTTTCTAAGAATTTCTTTAATCTTTTCCATATCTTCAATAGATATCTGACCACCTATTTTTTCATCCAGAAACTGTCTTTCCGCCCTTGATGCCTTTTTGTATCCAAAATATAAGATAAATGTTTTTTTACCCTGTATTAAATCAGAGTAATTACTCTTCCCGCTGGTGCTTGTATCTCCAAAAACTCCCAAGTAATCATCTGTTGCCTGAAAAATTACACCTATAGAATCACATGCATCACTTAATATATCTGACATCAAATCCTGCCTTTCTGCTAAAGTTAGTCCAAACTTAACAGGAAACTCTGTGGTATATTTGCCAGTAACTAAAATCAGACTATCTCTTATGTCTTTTTCGCTTACATCAGATATTTTCTTGTAGTCCTGCAGAAATTGCCTGTATTCTCCTTTGCCTGTCAAAACCAGATTGCTGGCCAGAAGTCTTACCAGATCAACTTTTATTTTATCACTTATGACTGCATCATCAATTATCGGAAGTATTGATTCCGCAGCCATAATATCACCTGCCACTATTGCAGAAGATACTCCTATGTGGTATTTATTTTCTTCGGTTGTGTCGGGGTGCAATTCCTTGAAAGACTCGTGAACAGTCTTTTTACCATACCTTAAAGAGTCCCTGTCTATTATATCATCATGAACCAATAAAAACTTATGATATATCTCCAGACTAATAAAAGTACTCGGAGAAAATACAGAGAATTCATTTGCAACAAAATAAGCAAGGCTGGGTCTGAACCGTTTTCCATCTCCTAAAATAAAACTGATAGACTCCGCCTTGAAAGGATCACCGTCATCAAAGACCCCCAGAAGCCTGCCAGAATGATTTTTAATCTCCTTGTCCATCAAAGAGGACACCTCTTTTAATGTTTTTACAAAAAAATCTTTCAATTGTTCACTAGCAAGCTATCATTTTTTATGCTTGAGTAAATTATATTCAGTAGCAAATTTGAAATATTTATACACAGTGTAAAACTTAAGTGCTCTGGGGAGCAAAATTTTCCTTCCTAACAATTTTACGAAAGCCGAAACCTTGTAAAAAGTATTCAAGCGGCAGTACCGCAAGATAGGCTTCCACTTTGTCATAAGTGGGTAAAATATGCTACCCCAGAGCTTTTTATTTGTTTCCTTCTTTGTTGGCAAATAGATATGTTCCAACTGTAAAAAATACTAAACCTAGAAACGAAAATAAAAATATATCAAGGTAAAAATTACTAGGTGCAACTACCTCTAATATTTCAGATGGCTCCCCTGCAAAAATAATATGCCTGGCTAGGTCAACCCCATATGAGAGTGGATTTATGAGCTTTAATATTTCAAGTATTATGGGTAAATCATTTACAGGAGTAAATGCTCCACTTAAAAATATTAAAGGAAACATCAAGAGCGGGAGTACTCTTTGGGCTGCATCGCTAGTGCTGAATCTGGAAGATATTAAGATACCAAGACTTGCACCTGCAAAACCGGCAACCAAGCAAAAAGGCAGGGTCAGAAGTACATTTCCAAAATCAACCCGCACCCCAATTAAGTATCCAATTGCAATTATTCCAAAAACCTGCATAAATCCTATTAAAGCTTCCCCGATTACTTTTCCCAGCACTATAGAATAACGGCTCACAGGAGCCACAAACAGGCTCATAGCAAAATCTTCTTCTCTATCCCTGATCAGGGATACAATACCAGAAAAAGCAGACTGAAAAACTGTCTGAATCAAGATTCCTGCAAAAATATAATCTATAAAACTGTAACCAATTGCAATCCTGCTACCAATTCCAGCATCTAGTGTTGCACCAAAAACACCAATAAAAATGGTTGGAAAAATCAATGCCCCGATAAGTCTTGTTTTGTCTCTAAAAAACTTAAGCAGATCTCTTTGCGTAAGTGTAAAAATTTTACTTAGTTCCAGATTGATATTCATACTTAGTAAATTAATCTATCCTTCTGCCCGTATATTTTATAAATACATCATCCAGAGACGGCTTCTTTATATTTATTTTCGTCAACCCGGATTCTATACCCCTTAAAACATCCTGTGCTCTATCATTTTTTAAATCTACTATATATTCACCAATTTGAGATTTGCTGAATTCAATACTCTTGCTTTTAAGCTCGTTTTCCAGTTCCATGTCATGATCCGGATCTAAAATTAAGACTTCTTCTCCAATTGATCGTTTAAGATTTTTTGGGATATCGGTTACCAGTATTTTACCCTTATCAATAATACTTATTCTATCACATATTTCTGCTTCCTCTAGGTACTGAGTAGTTAAAAATATTGTAAAATTACTTTCTCTCTGGAGTCTCACCAAGTATTCCCACACATTTTTTCTATTTTGTGGATCAAGACCAGTTGTTGGCTCATCTAGGAACAAAACATCAGGACTGTGCAAAAAAGCTTTTGCAATATCCAGTCTTCTTTTCATCCCCCCGCTAAAGCTCCTTACAAAATCATCCTTCTTGTCATATAACTCAACCAGCTCTAAAACAGACCTGACTCTATCTTTATATTTTTGGCTTGTCTGGTTGTAGTTTAAAGCAAGGCCTGTCACGCCATACAGAGTAGCAGAAATGCGCAGGTTCTCTTCTGCCTTTAAATTTTTATCCAGTGAAACCTCCTGAAAAACAACGCCTATCTTTTCTCTAACCGCTTTTGGATTTCTTACAGCATCCAGACCAGATATATATATTTCTCCACTGGTTGGATCAAGCTGTCTTACCATGCACTTTATTTATTGTAGTTGACTTCCCTGCCCCATTAGGTCCTAAAAAACCATAAACCTCCCCCCTTTTTATATCTAGGTTTATGCCATCTACTGCATTAAACTGAGCTTTTTAAAACCGTTTGACAAGATCTTTTACAAGTATGGCTGAACCCACAAAAGGAATCTAGCGGATTTTACAAAAAATATAAAATATATAGAAAAATCTTGAGGACAATTAGCTCAGTTGGCTAGAGCATCTCGTTTACACCGAGGAGGTCGTAGGTTCGAGTCCTACATTGTCCACAGAATATTTTGATTCTAATCTAGGCCTTTTCTTTAGTTTTAAGATGAGTGTGCTTAATATTGTTTTTAACTTTCATTATCGGGCAAAAAGAGATGCGTGGAAGATGCAGGGTGTTAAGCATTCAAAGTTAAAGTATTGTTATAATATAATACTCACATAAACTACAGGAAATATTATTGGATACATAGCTATGCCTTCCTGTGACCTACATTTTCTGATTATACATCCAGAAAAATTGCGATAAGCTGGCTTGCTGCCGGACTAGGACTCGAACCTAGATTGAAGGCTTCAAAGGCCTCTGTCCTACCGTTAGACGATCCGGCAATCATAGATGTTTTAAGATTTTTTTTTCTTAATTCAATTGAGATCAGGAAAAGCTCACAAGCACCACTCCAATAAAAAGTATCCCTGAAGCTATACCTCGGATTTTCCCATATTTTTCTTTTAAGACATAGACCCCTACTAATGTACTAAATAATATATTAACCTGCCTTAGGGCAAAAATATAACTTAAATTACCTGAGCCTAAAGCAAAAACAATCAGGGAGTACCCAAGCAAGTCAAGCACTCCAATTTTGAGCATACTGACCCTGTACTTAAAATGAGACAATATAGACGAGTTCTGAAATAATAAAACAGGAGAATAAAAAAATACAGCCATCGAAAAAGCTATATAAGTAAAAACAAAGGGATTAAGCTCCTGCCCCCCCAGTTTGCTCATAAGTCCATAGAGAGAAGTCATAAAAGCTGTTAATATAGCAAATCTGGATGCATTATTTTTAAATAATGAATTAACAGGTCTTAAAATATGCTGAAAATCTAATTTCTTCAGATGCAAAAAATACATGCCGGCAAGTATTAATAGTACCCCAGATATGCCCGCTATTGTGACTGGTTCGCCAAGATAAAAGATTCCAATTACAAGCGTAAACAGAGGAGTAGTCCGTGTAAGAGGATAGACCTTAGACATATCTCCCTCTTTGTAAGCTTTACTTAAAAATAACATATACAGTGCCATAAAAAAACCACAAATAGCAGGATACAGCAAATCACTAAAATTTATGGTAATGTCCTGGTATGCTACCAGAAGAATAACGAAAGGCAGGTAAAAAATCATAGCCACAAAGCTCGACATCCAGTACAAAAGCATTGAACCGGCCCCTTTTTCTATTGTTTTTTTAAGCTCAAAGTTCCAGTATGTGTGCAAAATAGCTGACATAAGTACCAGCGCAATATTTAAAACATCCATTCCATTAATTATATCCTTGCATACTAAACCAGCAAGATCAAAGCTGTAAGCCAGAATGAGACCATTTTGCTACCAATATATTCCAGATATTGTATCATTAGCCTGAACATGAATCTACATGATCTGGTGGAATACAGAGGTGCTCGCCATGAAGAGTTTCCTGATGCGTTAAATAAATATTTAAAATCGTTTCCAAGGTGGACCCAGGAATTAGAAGAGTTTGCTGATGAGGTATACTGTACAGAAACTGAAAAAGTCCTGCTGGATAATCTTGAAGTCCTGAATTTTAGAAGCTTTGACCCCGACTACAATCCACTGGCAGACCTGATTCTGCAAAATACCAAGAACGGTGGTATATTGATAGAACTACTGAAAAAGTTCCCGGTGGTATTTTTAAATAGAAAGTTTACACGCAAGCTCAGGGCAATACAAAAAAAATCTACCAACACAGATGTTGATTTTATAAAACAGGCTATAGATTTTATTACAGCATCTCCAGACAGAATGTCTTATGTAAACAGTAAGCACATTATAAATCTGGTGGAGTCTGATCTGGATTTATTTAACTATCTCTGTGAAAAACTGTCACAATTTAAATATCCACCCTACTTTAGAGATTACTTTCAACTTGTAGCAGAAGTATATGATGCACCTGATTTATTTTATGGGTTTAAGACTGCCTACAGGGTATTTTTAGGAGGATGGAGCGGTATAAATTCTGAGATCTCCCACGAAGTATTTCGGGACTCTATTGAAGCCAACATTCTTGAGCTGGTGGACATACTGGAGAAAGCCTACGATGAGGATATAATAGATACCTACTGGCTGAGCTATATTTTGCATCAGATAGCCAAAGGTTCAAACATTACAAAAAATGTAGCTTTAAAACTTTTAAGCAAAAAACATCTGAGAGGAATTTTTTTATTTAACATACTGAAAATATTTGAGGATGTTGAAGAAAAAAACAGGCAGAACCTAGAAGAAATTTTTTCTATAGATGAAATTTTTTCTGAAAACATAAGGGCTAAAAAAGACATAGTGGCTCTGTCTATGCTTTTTATTGATTACACAAGCATACCATCAGAAGAAATACTCAAAAAAGTAATTGAAGATAATAGTCCGGACAAAATTCTTGAGGATTTAATTTTAAAATCTCAGATACACAAAGACAAAGACCTGATATTTAAATCAATATTCAAGTACCAGCCTTTTCTAACCGATAAAATAATATCTCATGTTTTATCCTGCTTAAAAACATTTACTGATTTCAGGAATTTTTTTAAGCAGGTGAAGTTCAAAAAATGGGATATTTATGACAAAAAATATGTAAAAGCAAGATTCAGGCAGGGTCTCAGGGTCGTTTTTGAATCAAATGTCAAAAAAAGCGAGCTGCTGGCGTTTTTTGTCTTAAAATATATACAGGATATGAATCTGGCACCAGAGGATAAGTCAAGACTTTACAAAGTATCCAAAAAAAACTGCCCTCTTTTAAAAAGAATCAGGTACCACATTAAATTTTTATTTACTTAAGCGGTTGCACCTTAACAGGACGGCTACGCACAGCCAAAGCTGTTAGAAGGGAATTATCCACCTCGTCAGGCTCCGCCTGCCACCCCTCAAGAGGGGAATTAGCTTCGCTTCGTTCACAATATTGTGCTTTAGCCGCCCTGTTAAGGTTACGAGAGGGGTGGCACCGATAGGTGACGGGGTATGGTTTGTAATCTTACAATATAGATTAACTCATATTTATATGGGCGGGAGAACCCCGCCCGTATAATAAAGCTTTAACAACTGGGCGGACACACGGGTCCGCCCCTACAGTAGTAATACCCTTAAATAGAAAGTGGTGATTTATGAGTAAGGGTGGGTTCAGTAAAAGGGATGGACTCCTTCAGGTAGGTGGTATGGGCTACTTTCCATGAAGAATTTGCATTTTAAGTTAGTACTGGCAATATTCACCACAACTACTAAACTGAACCAAAAACTACTCCGGCTGAGCACGAGAATGCCCGCCCATACTCTGCAAGACCTCTAAAGGGTTTTTTCTGTGATAATAAATCTTTTTACCTGCCACAACCAAATCTCTAAACGACCCTATCCTGTTCCATGATCTATACTTAGAAAGCAACAATATCCCTTTACCTGCCCATCTTATATTTTTTGTCTTAAAACACCCTACTGTTCCAACAACTATCCAGACAAAAGCCTTCTCAGGGTTTTCTTCCAAGAGTGTCCTTCCATAATCAATCATAAAAGAATAATAAAAATAAGTCCCCGGTTCTTCATTTTTAATTCCCTCAATTATCAATATCCTGCCTTGCTTATTATCACCCCTCAGGCAATAAACCCATCCAAGCTTAGCCAAGGCAGCACTTATTGATCCTCTGTAATGTTCATCCTGTTGATTATCAGGTATCTTGTCTAGTATGTCCTTGCTCTGCTTAAGCAAATGTACTGCCTCTTGATAGTCGGGTTCTGGGTTGCTTTCATTTAAATCTATTAAAAGCAGTGCTTTATCTCTTAGTATGTTAGCTTTTTCTGCGCCACCTTCGGGGGCAAGGCTGGCAGCAAGACCAAAATATGCTAATGCCCGATCTAGATCATCTCCTTTTGCTCTTGCCCTAAGTGTAACAGCCAGCTAATTTACATACTCTGCATCGTTCTCAATTTTTGCCCTTTCTAGATGTGTAAAAACTAACTCAATGGCTTTATCCAGCATGTTCTGCTCTCTTAGCTTTTGAAACTGATGTCTAATTGTATTTAAATCAAATCCTGCTGTTGGTTCTCTCATCTTAATTAACTCTTTCTATACTTGCTCCCAGTTTTTGTAGCTTTTTTTCAAAATTTTCATAGCCCCTGTCTATATGCTCAATATGGCTTATTTCTGTCTGCCCTTCTGCACAGAGTCCTGCAATAACAAGAGCAACTCCTGCCCTTATATCTGGACTCTCCAGTTTTTCCCCATAAAGAGAAGTTTTACCAATTGTTACAATTCTATGCGGATCACAAGTCACAATCTGAGCTCCCATATTTTTTAACTTATCCACAAAGTACATCCTGCCATCATACATCCAGTCATGAAAAAATATTGAACCCTCACACTGAGTAGCTGCAACTATTGTAACACTCATTAAATCGGGCGGAAAACCAGGCCATGTCTGCCCTTTTATAACATTTATCTTGCCATCAGAATATGTCTTTATTTTCATCCTCTGCTTTTTTGGAATAAAAATCTGATTTTTCTCTGGTCTAAGCTCAAAATCAATACCCAAAATATCATACTTCATCTGAATCATATTGTACTTGTCACATTCAATATTATTTAGAGTAAGTTCAGAATCGGTTGCCCCTGCCAAGGCAATAAAACTACCTGCTTCTAAAATTTCATGACCAATAATATGAGTAGCGCCGTCGAGCTTTGGTTTACCTCTGATTTTTAACTTATTAGACCCAACACCCATAATATCTACCCCCATTTTTATAAGGAGCTTGCACAGATTTTCTACATGTGGTTCGCAGGCAGCATAATTAATTTCTGTAGCCCCTTCGTCTATTAGAGCAGAGGCAAGAATTGCATTTTCTGTTGGAGTAACACCCTGCTCATCAAGCATAAAACTTGTAGCCTGCAGTTTTTTATCTTTAGCCTTTATTAAAACACCCTCCTCTTCAATAAACACATCCGCCCCAAGTGCCTTAAACGCATTAAGGTGTGTATCAATTTGCCTTGTCCCTATTTTGTCTCCTCCTGGTCTTGGAATAAATACCTCACCAAGTCTGGTTAAAATTGCCCCCGCCATAACTATTGACCCTCTGAGTTTTCTAAACAATGTGCTGTCCAGATGAGTATTGCACAAATTCTTTCCGTTTAGCCTGACCGTTGATTCATCAATAAATTCGTATTTTCCGCCAGCTTTTTCAAAAATTTCAAGCATTATCTGTGTATCAGATATCTTGGGAAGATTTTTAACAATCACATCTTCATCAGTTAAGCAGGCCGTGGCAATTATTGGAAACATTTCGTTTTTACTTCCAGATATTTCTACTTCACCCTGCAGATTAAGACTTTGTTGAATTATAAATTTAGCCATTTCGGGTTTATGTTAGTGTTTTTGGGACAAGGGTAAAAATATTTATTGTAATTAAATTGCAATAGAGATTGCTTGTTAAGAAAAGTTGAGTTTTGCATGATCAAGAAAACAATGGTATATACAGTAAAATCAAGCCAGCCTTATATCTTTTGCATAAAATTTGCATTTTAAAAAATGCATATATACCCCCCCAAAAAAAACAAAACGCCCCTTTTTTAGTATAAGATGGAACATGCATAA
>CAYMEI010000031.1:0-9525 GCA_964389605.1 uncultured Candidatus Saccharibacteria bacterium
TAACAATAGAGAGAAACATTAAAAAAGGAGATAGTTAAGATATTGGAAAGAGGGGTTGGGTGGGTATAACCTAAAGTTAATATATCTAAACTGCCAGATCCAAGCTTTGACAGTTATTAATGAGGAAAAATGCTTATATAATACTACAGGATTTAAACTTTAAAACCCGCAGATTACCACACACTCACCACCTGCAGACTCTATTTTTTGTCTTGCAGGATTTGAAAAAAAGTGAGACTTAACTGTAAGTTTTGTGTTTACTTCACCATCTCCTAAGAGTTTAGATTTTTGTCCTTTTTTTAGACTTAAAACAGCAGTAAGATCAATTTCTGTTCCCATGCCAGATATATCCTTAATATTTATGGTTAAGACTTCTGGACCAGATGTAATACCTCTAAATCTTTTACCTCTAATCATAGGTGTTCTAAGTACCATCGGTCTTTGACCACCCTCAAAATGAGGTTTTACCTTGGCTCCGGATCTTTTACTTTGTCCATCCATACCTCTACCGGCGTACTTTCCTTTTCCAGATCCCCGACCTCTGCCTACTCTTTTAGATTTTTTATTTACTTTAGTTTTTACTCCTAATTCCTCCCAGACAGATACCATCTTAATATTTTAACATCATTTCTTGCTCTTTTTTTGTTCTAAGCGTGGATAAGGCTTTCAAGGCTGCCAATGCAACGCAAGGCTTGTTAGATGAACCAAGACTTTTTCCTCTAAGATTTTTAATTCCCGCAACATCAGCTATTGATCTTACAGCTCCACCTGCAACAATACCAGTACCTTTAGACGCTGACATAAGCAAGACTCTTGCTGATTTATACTTGGCTTCACATCTGTGGGGAATTGTTTCATTCCACATTTTAATATCCTGCAGATTCTGAGATCCTTTCTTTAAAGCTTTTTTGACTGCGTCTCTTGCACTTAAAGACTTGCCCTTTCCAATTCCTACCTTTCCTGCTCTATCACCAACAACCATTACAGCGGAAAAACTGATAGTCTTTCCTCCTGTGGTTGTTTTTGCTACCCTTCTAAGCTCAATCAAGGCATTAAAAAGGCTTAGACCCTCCTCTTTGTCTCTTTTGGGTCTTGAGTCTTTCTTGCTAAATTTCTGTCCACCTTTCTTGGGGTACTTTAACTTATTGGACGCCTGAGTACTGGATTCATTACCCTGTTTTTCTGCAGTTTCCTGACCCTGCACCTTTCCTGCCTCCTCGTTCTCTTTCCTTCCTACAACCTGATCGCTCATAAATTAAAAAATTATACCTGAATCTCTTAAGCCTTGTGCTACATTTTTAATTACTCCGTGGTATCTGTAACCATTTCTATCAAATTTTACTGTATTAATATTTTGCTCCTTGAGTAATCTGGCGAGCTCAGAACCTACCAGCAAAGCAGTTTCACTTTTTGTTTTTCTATCTGATTTCATGTTTGATGATGAAATAGAAGCTAAAGTGGTATGATTTTCATCATTTACTGCTTGAGCATAAATATGCATATTACTTCTAAAGACTGTTACTCTTGGTCTCTCAAAACTACCCTGAGTTAAAAGCACAGACCTTCTCCCTCTTATTTTTCTTTTCTCTTCCTTTGTTAGCTCCATGACAATTACTTCTTACCTCCTGTGCTGATTTGCTTTAACTTAATTTCTTCGCCCAAGTATCTAACGCCCTTACCCTTGTAAACATCCGGTTTTCTAAGTGCCCTTAACCTAGCAGCCGTATCCCCAACCTGAACCTTATCTATACCACTCACTATGATAACATTTTTTTCTACATTAAGCTCAATACCCTCAGGAGCTTCAAAATCAATCAAGTGAGAATATCCCAGTTTTAAAGACAAGCCCTTGCCTTTCTTATCAACCCTGAAGCCAACTCCATTTACTTCCAGTCTTTTTTCAAATTTTTCTGTAATACCCTGTACAATATTGGCTATTAAAGTTCTTTGCAGTCCCCACAATTTTGGCGAATCTGCTTTGCCCAGACTTTTTACTTCAATATCAGACCCAATAACCACCTCAACGGAATCCTTAAAATAAGGTGATTCTAAATGCCCAAGCTTCCCGGAAGCAATAATTTTATCATTATCAATTTTGACTGTAACTCCTGCAGGAATATTTATTTTCTGTTTTCCTATTCTAGACATCTTATTAAACTACCATATCTGGAGCAGAACCTGTCCGCCCACTTTTTCTTTTTCGGCCTCATCTTTGGTCAGTATACCTTTTGAGGTTGTTAAAATGGTCATACCTATCCCATCTCTTGTCTGTGGTATATTTTTATTGGATACATACACCTTTCTGGATGGTCTGCTGACGGGATTAGCACCCCTTATAACACTCTCACCTTTGTAATATTTTAAAGAAACCCGCAAAAACTTATCCTCCAGCTTTTCAACTTTCTTTACATAGCCCCTGTTTGCCATCAGATTCATCACTTTTTCATTCAGCTTAGAGTAAACAACATCTGCGGTGGGAGCTTTGACAAGACAAGCATTTCTTATTCTTGCTATGGCATCACAAAGTACATTATTTGTAAATACACCTTTTTTCTTCTGCTTCTGTTCCATAATAACTAAATAACTAATTACTGACTTGCACTCTTTACTCCCGGCACTAAACCGTCTCTAATTTTTTCTCTCAGACAAATTCTACATAGCTTAAATTTTCTAACATACCCCCTTGGCCTTCCACACTCTATGCACCTGTTAACAGATCTTGTAGAAAATTTAGGCTTTCTTCCTTTTGGATTATTTGTGTTTTTCTTTGAAACAACTAATGCTTTTCTCATGAATTTTCTGTCTTATAAACATTTTTTATTGGGAATTTCCATACTTCATAAAGTTTTAGAGCATCTTCCCTAGATAGTGCTTTCACGCTCACATTTACCTGCAAGGGGAGACTAAAAGTATAAAAAGCTTCATTGTCTACCTCTGGAAATACCTTAAAATCTTTAATGCCTACGGACAGATTTCCATTTTGATCTATGGCTGAAAAATTTATTCCTTTAAAATCTCTAGTTCTGGGCAAGACAATTGTTATCAGTTTATTTAAAAATTCTTCTGCTCTTTTTCCCCTGAGAGTGGAAGTTATCCCAACAACTTCGCCTGCTCTTAGCTTGTTAAAATTAGCAATGGATTTTTTGGCTTTTCTCTCTATGGGCTTTTGACCTGTAATTAAAGACAAAGCTTTTGAGGCAATGTCCAAGTTCTTTTTTTCTGCTTTAACAATTCTACCTATTCCAGAATTTACTGATACCTTAACTATCTCAGGTAATTCAAAAACATTGTACTTTTTGAAATGTTTGGCTAACTCTGCTGTATGACTCATGCTCAATTAATTCTATATTGCAACTTTTGCTTTTTTTGAATATCTTTTCCACTTGCCCCCTTCTGACACTTTTCCAATTCTTGTCCTTTTTCCTGTAATGGGGCACACCAGCATAACTTTTGACCGTGCAACTGGCCTTTCAACCGTAAAAATGCCAGACTGAGGCATCTTGCTGGATCGTCTTACATGTTTTTTTACCTTATTAACATTTTCAACCACCAAGGTATCAAACTTGGGAAAGACTTTTATAACTTTTCCTTTTTGCCCTTTACTCTTACCAGAAATTACTTCTACCGTGTCTCCTGTCTTAATATTCATTTTATATTACTTCTTTTGCCAATGATGTAATTTTTTGACCTCCCAGAAATTTTAGCTCATTGGGTATTGGACCAAATATTCTTGTAGAGCTTGGCTGATACTGATCACCCTTCTTGGGGGAAGCTTTCTGTATAATAACACAGGCATTTTCATTAAATCTAATATACCCATCATCATATAGTCTTTTGTATGTATTCCTAGTTCTGACTACAATTGCCTTCAGCACCTGACCCTGTTTTGCATTTGCATTTGGAATGGCTTTTTTTACAGCAACTGCTATTATATCTCCTATAGATGCAGTCCTTCTTTTATGACCACCGTATATATGGATACACTCCACAATTTTTGCCCCTGAATTATCACAAACTTTTAATCTAGTACCCAGCTGAATCATCCCTGCTCTTTAGATTTATTACTAACAATTCTATGTCTTTTTTCTTTTGAAACTGGTCTACACTGAACAAATTCCACCTCTTCTCCTATGCTGTAATCTTCCGGATTATAACAATCAACTTTATACCTTGTACTTCTTTTAACAGGAACTTTATACAGAGGATTAACTCTCTGCTCATCAACCCTGACCAATAATGTTCTGGTCATCTTCTTACTTACTACAACACCAGAAAAAACTTTATTGTTTTTCATTTAATCTTTCTTTAATAAAAGTCATTATTATTGCAATTTTTTTTCTGAAATAATCCTTCCTAGCTGTATTCTTCTCTTTTCTGGAATCCAGCTCAAAAAGGTACATCTGATAAGCATGCCTAGTTTCTTTAAGAGCTTTTGAAAGCTCAGACAAATTATTATTCCTTAAAACTTTTTTTTCTTCTTCTAAAGCCTTCATCCTACTCTCTACAATTTTTCTATCACTTTTGTTTTAACTCTCAACTTGTAACTTGCTCTTTTCAAAGCCTCCATTGCCTTTTCTGGGCTTATACCGGCAACTTCAAAAAGTATATTCCCAAGTTTAACATTTGATACAATTTTATTGGGAGCTCCTTTTCCTCCACCCATCTTATTCATTTCCCCGTGGTAGGTAGTCTGTTCATGCGGAAAGATTCTAATCCACATTTTTCCACCTTTTCTGAGGTACCTGATCATTACGCGTCTAGCAGCCTCTATTGCCCTATTGGATATCCACCCGGAGGAGATGGCCTTTAAACCAAAATCTCCAAATTCAACCTTGTAATTGCCTTTTGCCAGATTTTTAGAAGGTCTCTGTCTGTGTCTTTTTCTATATTTGACTCTCTTAGGCTCTAGCATTTTGAACTCTTAAATCGTTTTTTCTTCTAACTCCTCTACATATCCATACTTTTATACCAATGATACCATATGGAGTTTCTGCAGGCAGATAAGTATAGTCAACCTCTGAATTTAGCGTCTGTATAGCAATTTTACCCATGTAGGCTTTTTCTACTTTGGCCATAGTCCCACCTGTAATTCTTCCTGCCAGCCTCACTTTTATACCAACCGCTCCACTCTCTAATGCATTAGTAGTAACAAAGTTTAAAATCCTTTTTGCATTCATTCGCCTTTTAAGTTGCATAGCAATATTTTCTGCTACTATTGCAGAAGAAAGATCTGGCTTTCTAGACTCTTTGGCAGTAACTTTTACAACCTTGCCCTTAATCAGTTTTTCCAGTTCACCTTTAACCTTATTAATGTTTTCACCCTTTGAACCAATTACTAATCCAAGCTTAGAAGAATAAATTACTATATCCAGAAGATTCTGAGTGATGTTAATCATCACCTTTTCTACACCATACCCAGACAGTCTTTTGTCCAGATACTTTCTGACTTTTAAATCTTGGACAAAATACTCAGTATAATTTTTTTCATCACACCAAACAGATTGCCATGCAATATTATACCCTAGCCTGAATAATTTTGGATTAATCTTCTGACCCATTTAACAACAAATTATTTCTCTTTCTTTTTAGTTTCTTTTTTTACCCTAGATTCCTTCTGAGACTTGCCTGTCTTTGTCTCTTTTTTCTCCCCTGCCTCTTTTGTAGACTTCTCCTCTTTGTCTTTACTGTCTGCAACTGAAGCATCTTCCTGCCCTGACTCTCTTTTGACATCACCTGTTTTAATAGATGGATTTCCATCATTCAAAGAAGGTGACTGAGACTCTGTAGAAGTTTTCTTTTTAACTCTAATGTCTTCTTTGGTTTCCTGACCTTCTACCTTAACAACAATATGCATCATGGGCCTAACCATCCTGTCTGCCCTTCCTTGCGCCCTCATGTTTAATCTTTTCAGTCTTGGCCCTTCGTTTGAAAGAATATTTTTAATTTTTAGTGTGCTGTAATCCAGCTTAAAGTTATTAACAGCATTGGCTGCCGCAGATTTTACTGCCTCTTTTAATAAGGAGTATCCTTTTCCAGAGGAGGATTCCATTTGCATTAAGGCTATATGAACATTTTTACCTTTAAACACCCTTGCCAGTATTTTCATTTTTTTTGGCGAGTATCTTAAATACTTGATATTTGCAGTAGCTTCCTTCATGTTCACTTCTTACTCTTCTCTTTAGCTAACTTTCCTCCGTGAGACTTGAAAAGCCTTGTAAGCGAAAACTCTCCCAGCTTTCTGCCAATCATATTTTCAGTGACAAGTATTGGAACAAATTTATGTCCATTGTGAACAGCAAATGTAAAACCCACAAATTCAGGTATGATTGTACATGCCCTTGACCATGTCTTTATTACAGAACTTTTCCTAGAAGCAATCATAGCCTGCACTTTCTGCAATAATCTTTTGTCTATATATAAACCTTTCTTCAAAGATCTGCTCATTTCTTCTTCCTGCTTTTAACTATTAATTTACTTGTACCCCTTTTGCCCCTAGTACTTGTTTTAACACCCTGTGCTGGTTTACCCCACTTACTTCTTCTCATGCTCATACCAATAGGGGCATGACCTTTACCTCCTCCATGAGGATGGTCGACAGCATTCATGGATTTACCCAAGACTCTTGGTCTTTTCCCTTTGTTCCTGTTTGTACCTGCTTTTCCTGCACTTGTATTAAAAACGCTTTCATTTCCTACTACACCAAGAGTTGCCTTACAGTTTTTCTTTACTTTTCTTGTTTCTCCACTTGGAAGCCTGATAATTGCAAACCCTGAGTCATCAAAGCCGGCCAGAAAACATGACGACCCGGCTGATCTGGCAAGCTGACCACCCTTGCCGGGCTTCAACTCTACACAACATATCTGAGAACCAACCGGCAGACTGGATAGCTCTCGCCTTGCCCCTTCTCTTGCGGACATCTGATCTGCATCAATATTAAACCCCTCCTTCATATTCTTTGTAGCCAAGACAAGTCTTTTATCACCATCTACATATGTGATATATGCCAGAAGAGCATTTCTCATTGGATCATAAAGTAAGTCGGTTACTTTTCCTGGTACAATACTTTCTTTACCATGAAAATCTACAATTCTATATTTTTTCTTTGCACCTCCACCTCTTCGCCTGACAGATATTTTCCCACTCTGGACACTTCTACCCTGTCTTTTAAGGGTATCGCCCATCATGGATCTTGGCAGTTTTAATTTTTTAACGCCAATACCCTTGTAATCAATTGCTATTTTATTTCTTGATGAAGGTGTGGTTGGTTTTAACGCTTTCAGCATATTACGCAGTTAAACTTTCAATATTTTTATCTACCTGGACAATAACCTTGTGCCTACTGCCCCTTTCTCCTGCCTTTCCTTTAAATCTTACTTTTTTAGAAGGAAGCTTAATTTTTTTTATAGAAAGTACATTAACATCAAACAAACTGGTCAGATATTTTTTAATGTCTGTCTTGCTGGCTTCCTTAGGTTCAACAGTTAGTGCATAATAAAACTTGTCCTGCTCTCTAAAAGCTTCCAGCTTGGCTGTCTTTTCGCTAAAATATCTTCTTAACTTAATCAACATTTTCTGTACTTAAAAAAACTTTATATAAATTTTCTAAAGAATTTACATCTAAGATCAGTCTTTCATGAAACATTACATCTTTAACATTAACTGTGTTTACAACTTTAATTGTCTGCTTTGGTATATTTCTGAGTCCAAGATAAGAATTTTTATATTCCAGATTGAGTAGAAACAAATTTTTGGATCCTGTAATTTTTATTGAATCCAAGACTTTTAAGGCCTCTTTTGTCTTTGGCTCTTTAATAGATAAATCATCCAAGATCATTAACCTGTCATTCTGTGCTAGGTAGGAAAGTGCTGAAAATAAAGCCTTTCTCTTGGTCTTCTTGTTAACTTGCTTGTAATAACTTTCTTTTCCTGTTGGACCAAAAATTGCATAACCACCTCTCCTGTTTCCTGCACTGGCAGATCCCGCCCTAGCCCTTCCGGTTCCTTTCTGCCTGTAAAGCTTTTTTGTGGACTTACTTATCTCGCTCCTTGTTTTTGTTTTTGCAAAAGGCCTTCTTTGATTGGAAAGTAAGGCATCTATGACACTTTTTATTAAAAAAGGATCATACTCCACACCAAATATTTCGGGCTTTAATTCAATTTCGGATTTCTTTTTCCCAGACTTATCTACTACAGCTAATTTCATCTTAGATTCTAACTTCTATAAGTGTTTTATTGGGACCCGGTACTCCACCTTTCAGAGCTATCAAATCATCTTCTATTTTTAGAACCTTCAACCCCTGAATTGTGATTCTGCCACCTCCCATTCTTCCGGGCATTTTCTTTCCTTTCATAACTTCTCCTGGCCATTCACGCATTCCTATTGCACCCGGTCTTCTGTGGTGATTACTTCCGTGTGTCTCGCGACCTCTGGAAAAACCCCACCTTGTAATAACACCGTTAAAGCCTTTACCTTTAGAAGTACCCGATGCACCCACTCTTTTCCCGGACTCAATATAATTCTGGATGTCCACACTGTCTCCAATGTTAAAGTTATCCAGTGCAGATTCCTCCATCCTGACCTCTTTTATGTAGGCAGGAGATACATTTAGACCAGCTTTTTTGATTTGACCTTTTACAGGTTTTGGCACCTTATCTTCTCTTTTGTTTCCAACAGCCAAAACAAGAGCCGAATATCCATCCGATTCCACTGTTTTTTTTCTTAAAACAACCGCTGGAAGAGCCTGCAGTACTGTAGTACTCACAAGCTTACCTGTAGACGAATCTTTAATACTTGTACAACCTATTTTCTGTGTAAACAAAATCAATTCCGTGAATACTCTAAAATAAATTAAATTTGTGTAAATAGTTTATTTTTACTACCCCAATCCGTTTGTTACATTTAAAAAACAGGCTCTCGCCTGTTTTTTAAAAACCTTAATATAGGGAATAAAAATGTTTATACTTATCTATTCATACAATCTCCATTTCCACCTCTGGTCCCTCTTCCTTTACCAGAACCATCTCTTGCACCATTACCATTGTTAAGACCAATCTCAGATCTTATGACATTGGCTTCTTCTATGTTTCCCTGTTCTGCAAGCTCATAAGCTTCTACAAACTTGCTGAAGTTTTCTTCTGTAACAACTTCTGTAACTCTTTTTTTACCTTTTCCCTGAACTTCATCCATTAAAGACTTCCATTCACTATAGTTATTAGACTCCATCGCAGTTTCAATTGCTGTGTGTCTTTCTTCTGTATAGTTTGGACCTGTTTCCTGTGGGTTACCCTGATATGCAAATGTTGCTCCTGCTCCCAGTGTTAATACTGATGCAAATATTCCTAATGATGTTAATTTGACTATATTTTTTTTTATTCATCTTGTTTTTCTTTATTTATTATTAGTTATTTTTTTCAGGCTTTCTTGTGCCTTCATTGGTTACTACACTTGAGCAAGAGTTTTCTTTCAGGTATAGAACCTGTCTCAAACCCTAAATCATTTAGAATAAAAATATGACAAACTACACA
>CAYMEI010000032.1:0-4078 GCA_964389605.1 uncultured Candidatus Saccharibacteria bacterium
GTCAGAGTTAAGATTAAACGGATGGTAAGGGTTGATAGTTGGGTGGGTTTTATAATGTATTGTTGGTGTACACCTGAGAAGGGGAATTACTTCGTTATTATCGTTTACCTGAAGAACATGGCAATATGTCCGCTTAAGACTTTTGAAGATGTGGGTAATGGTGAGTTCACGGAAAAGGGAATAGAAAGTGCCCTTCTTTGGGGATAAAGGGTTCTTACTAAACCAGCTTAATCCTCTTTTTGTGTAAATATAAAAAAATCTACTATCTTTTCTGTATCCCATATCAACCATATTTCTGTTAGAGCCCCCACCCTCTTCCACAATAGAAAAAGTAGTATCCACCCCGGTATCCAGAGCAATATCTGACCTTATCTTTATGCTCTCCCTGTGTAATTCCCTACCTCTAAGCTCAGACACAGTGTCCGCACTATGCAGGTACCCAAGCTTAAGATCACCTGAAACAATAACAGACCCAAAAGAAGCAATTTCACCCTTTTTTTATAAAAACATTTTTATTAAACACGCCACCTTCTAAGCTTTGGTTAGAATCAAAACAGAATTTATTTAATATACGGTTCACTGTTCCACCACGGAAAACACTCTTTTGAAGCTAGTAAGTAATCACTGTAATCTTCTGAGTCTGCTAACTCATGGTCAGTCATGCTCTGTATCGTATCCATCCTGAATCGTTTTGTGCATATAAGTATCATCAAACAGAAGATAATAATCTAGATTACCAGTCATTTCTTTGTATTCATCCATTAAATCTTCATGGATATAAAACATGGATATAAAAAGAGAGTTCCTTGCCAATATCCAATTCCTGTTTTATCAGTTCCTGGGCAGTTTTAAGAGTAATCAAAAATAGGTCTAAAATGAGCAAAACTACTGTACTTATCTATTTTTTCATACGGATTCTCTGCTAGCAGTGCTTTACTTCTGTTAAAAATCTCCATTAAAATAGATCAGGCGAACACTAATTATTAAAATGCAGGCTTAAATAGACCGAGCAGACTGTAAAAATTATCAACACCTGCAGAGTCTGTTAGATTATTGGTGTATCTAGATATTATCTATCCTGCTTGCTTAAATTACGGAACTGTTAAAACTGGAGTAGTATCTGGGTGGTAAGCTCTGACTCTGACAAGTACTTGTATGGTACAGGAGTTAAAGCATAAGCTGAAAAGCAGAATCATTATGATGAATAGTCCCGGCAGGCAGGAAATATTTAATATTCTTAGACAAAAATACCCGGTATTTACTTACAAAAAATACAGCTGGGAGGTAGTAAACAATGAACTGCTTATCAGATTTTATTTTTTTATCTCCCCTGACCATGTATTCACGCCATCCTATAAAATTGCACTCAATGGCTACCACCTTCCACCTCGCCCACTTTTAGACTGTATTGTTTTTCATATTGGGATGGTTGAATCTATCAGTTACTGGAAAGCTACCTGCTCACCCGTACTTCATGTTAAGGGTGTAACTCTAAATGCAGACCAGGTAGACTGGTGGAAAGATTTGTTTTATAATGGACTGGGAGAGTTTCTGTATCTCAATAGAATCTCTGTGGATAAAAAAAGCCTTCTGGAAATCACTACCGATAAAAACGGCTCTGATCTTTCTTCTGCAGATAATCAATCGCCCCATTTGCACGATGAAACACTTATCCCGGTTGGGGGTGGAAAGGATTCTGCAGTTACCCTTTCGCTGTTAAAAGATACTCTTGCAGGCTGTACTCCCCTTACCATTAACGAGATCCCTGCCAGTACGCGTACAGTAGATGTGGCTGGATTATCAGGGCAGACTCTTCAGATCAAAAGAAAACTGGATACGCACTTGCTGGATATGAATCGACAGGGTTTTCTAAATGGACACACTCCATTTTCTGCTATGCTGGCATTTGTCTCACTGTTAGCATCTGTTGTCACGGCTAAGAAAAATATAGCACTATCCAACGAATCCAGTGCTAACGAACCCACCATCCCCGGAACTAGTATCAATCATCAGTACTCCAAATCGCTTGAGTTTGAAAACAGTTTCAGAGATTATGTGTTTAGATATATCCACCCAGAAATAAACTACTACAGCTTTCTTAGACCCCTGAATGAGCTACAGATCTCAGGATTGTTTGCCCACCAGACCAATCATCATTATACCTTCAGAAGTTGTAATGCGGGAAGTAAACAGGACAGATGGTGTTGCAACTGCCCTAAATGCCTGTTTACCTATATTATGCTCTCTCCTTTCTTATCCACCGAAAAGCTGGTAAACATATATGGGAATGATCTATTTGAAAACAGGGATCTGCTCTCAACCTTGAAGCAGCTGGCAGGGTTTTCTGATGAGAAACCGTTTGAGTGCGTGGGAACCATCGATGAAGTAAATGCCGCACTATGCTATACCATAAAACATCATTACAAAAACAGGAGTCTGCCTTTTCTTCTCTCCACTTATAACGATATAAAAGACTTTGGTGATTGCAATTTGCAGTATTTACTGGAAAACTGGAACAGCGAGAACTATCTCAGTGGTGACCTGGGTACATTTTTAAATAGTAAAATCAGGGAGTTATGGTAGAAATAATAAGTTATTTAAAGAATGCTCTGGCGAATAAAAATATCGTAATCCTTGGTTTTGGTAAAGAAGGAAAATCCACCTATCGGTTTCTCAGGAAATATTTTCCTGACAGGCACCTGATTATTGCAGATGCTAACAACACTATTTTGGGGAAGAATAACGATCTGCTGCAAAAAGATGATCGCCTGGAATTTATCACCGGTACGAATTATCTGAAAAGAGCAGAAGAGGAAGGAGATGTCTTTTTTAAATCACCCGGTATTCCTTTAAAAAGTCTTCCGTGTATTCCTGTAAGTGCTATCTACTCCCAGACAGATCTATTTCTGAAGTTTTTTGGAAAGCAAACCGTAGGTGTGACCGGTACAAAAGGAAAAAGTACAACGGTGAGCTTGCTCTTTCATCTGCTCAAGAAGGGTGGGAAGAACCCTTTACTTGGGGGTAACATCGGTGTGCCTCCGCTTGACCTCATAGAGAAGATTACCGAACAAACAGATATAGTTCTGGAGATCAGCAGTCATCAGCTGGAAACAGCTTCTCACTCTCCAAGAATAGCTGTTCTTCTGAATATTTTCCAGGAACATCTTGATCACTATAATTCATTTTACGATTACCAGATGGCAAAATTCAATATCGTAAAGTGGCAGAATCCCGGAGATTACTCTATCCTCCCCCACTCAACCGATCTGGCAGGAGAGAATATTGACTTTTCCAGTATAAAGAGTAGTATTTATCATTTCTCTTCAAGCCCTTTATGTGTTAAAAACGGTGTTTCTGTGCATGGAGATGATATTGTAATTTACGATAACGGGAATCAGGTTCAGATTAAAGGTGTACTTACCGAAAATCCTCTTCTAGGCAACCATAACCTGAACAATGTAGTGGCAGCCTCTTTGGCAGCTTATCTTTCTGGTGTAAGTCCGGTGGATATAAAACAGGGTATCACCACTTTTCCGGGATTGCCACATCGGTTGCAGTATGTTGGAGAGTTCTCAGGAGTCCGTTGCTATAACGACTCTATCAGCACAGTACCCCAGTCAACAGTGGCAGCACTGGAGTCGCTTCCGGAAACACAGACCGTGTTGCTTGGGGGGAAAGACAGAGGGATAGACTATGCACCCTTTGCAGATTATTTAGTTCAGCAAATCAACCTCAATCTGGTCTGTATCGGTGAAGCAGGAAAGCGGATTTTAGAAAATCTGCAAAAAAGCAATCCCGGTACTAATCTGAAAACCCGGTTTTTTGATGATTTTGATCTTGCTGTCTTGTATGCCCTGAAGATTACGCAACCGGGCAAAGTTCTTTTACTGTCACCTGCCGCTTCTAGTTACGATATGTTTGAGAATTTTGAAAAGAGGGGGGAGCGGTTTGTGTATCTTCTGAATAACCAGCTTTGATGCTATTCAAAAAAATCTTCTTTGGGATTTTCTTGTAATACCCATAAACCCCAACCCTGCTTGCTTAAACTACGGAAACAGTAGAGTTTAGTCAGTATCTG
>CAYMEI010000032.1:4178-9421 GCA_964389605.1 uncultured Candidatus Saccharibacteria bacterium
AACCCCAACCCTGCTTGCTTAAACTACGGAAACAGTAGAGTTTAGTCAGTATCTGAATGGTGGGGTGGTGAGGTTTAGAAGGGCTTAAGATGAGACAGGATCCATTTCTATAGATAGTTCAGACACATCGATTAAATAACCCAGACCAAGTATGCTAATTGATTTCAATTATTAAAGTTATGAACACAACACCAGATGAACAAATTAGGATAGCAGACAAAGCTATATGCAGGCATATTGATAAACTTAATCCAGAAGAGATAGGATCTACATCAGGAGATATCTTGCAGTATCTCAGAACATTTGTTGAGGCTATTGCAGTTAAAGCGTGTGGTTTTGAAGAATATAGTTATGAAATTTTTCAAAAACATGCACGAGTATGCATCTCAAGCCAGGCAAACTTAAAATTTTTGGCTAAATTCCATAAATATCTTCAGAGAACAAATTCACATTATTTATGTAGTGAAGAGAACTCCGAGAGGTTGATGTTAACATATTATGTGTATCTGCTGAGAATAAAATCACTATTAAAAGATGTGTACAGTTTTGAAGTATTAAATAATATTGATAAATTTCCACTAAAGACCGATCCTTCCCTCCAAGAGTATTATAGAAAAATCTCTGAAAGAATTAAAAAACCAATATCAAGTAGGGAAAAGAGCAACTTTGAGGATAGATACTATATCAGAAAATTAAAACCATTTTTTGTAGACCACGAAATATACTATGAAGTAACTCTTACTGTCGCTAATGATAAAGTCAGTAAATTTGATAGAGTAATTGTTTTTACAAACCTGAATATTTTACCAAACTATGCTGTAAAGTTATCTATTACTAAAGACTTTATACAGATTTTTGGCAGGCGAATGCCCATCCAAATAATTGATGAATGGGAAATATCATTCCGTCCATGTGAAATAGCAAATTTCGCTCGTATTTTTGGCGAGGACTTAAAGAATAAAAGCAACAATAAAGAGATTAGTATAGTAGAGTCTATTTTGAAAAAAACAACTTAAATCTTACCGAGGTTGTCGAGTTGTCTGATAAGCGGTATCAAAAATTTATAAGTATTATAACTGAACAGGTACAAGCAGCTTATTTTATTAGTATTTTGGACAAAGCTCGTGAACTAATAAAAACAAATAGCCCGGGTAGTAATGTTATTCGATACTTGCTCTATGGACTAAATAATAGAATTATCAAACTCCAATTCAATGACGAATCATGTGAAAAATTATCAGGCTTAAACCTTGGGTGGGGCTGTATACCGTTTGATAAAATGCCTTTTGCTACATCGCTAATTGGTCACAATCCTAAAATATATGACTTACTTGAATATATAGATTCAGAAAATCGTGAGCATGAGTTGCTCGCTAGGCTTATAATAAATAATACCGAGAAGAAAGGCATACTATATACACGAATAGAAGATCTTTCTGCGTTCGAGAACATTGGATATTTAATGCAGGCATATAATGAAAAACTATACCGCAAGCATAAACCCTCTCGCGAGATAAAAGAGTATAAAAAGCATATTTATATCCATGGTTATGAACAAGACACGCTTCATATTATCAATAAACTAAAAAATTTATCGGAGTCAGGCATTCAGAACTATTCAGGTTCCATAGATTCATGGCTGAACTCCACTTCAGATCACGTAGATCGTGAAGATAAAAAGCAGATTCTACAGAAAATGTTTAAGCATTCGCGAGTGGCATTAATATATGGTGCCGCAGGGACAGGAAAAACTAGACTAATTGAACATATTTCAAGTTTTTTACATGATAGAAACAAAATGTACTTAGCCAACACAAATCCAGCTGTTACTAATCTAAAAAATAGAATACATACGAGAAATGCTGACTTTAATACAATTTATAGCTACTTAAAAGAAAATAATGATGATACAGTTTTTGACCTGTTAGTTATTGACGAGTGTAGTACGGTCAGCAATTCAGATATGCTCAAGGTATTAGAAAAGGCATCTTTTAGATTATTGGTTCTGGTTGGTGATGTTTTTCAGATAGAGTCTATTCTATTTGGTAATTGGTTTGGGATAGCGAAATCGATTATTTATGATACTTCGATTTTTGAATTAACACATCCGCTTCGTACTACAAATAATGAACTATTAAATCTATGGGAGAAGGTTAGAAATATTAAAGATGATATAAAGGTGCATATTGTAGAGAACAAATATTCCTCAAAATTAGATGAGTCAATCTTTGAATACTCTGAAGAGGACGAAATAATTTTATGTTTAAATTACGATGGACTATATGGTATCAATAATATTAATAGATTTTTACAGGGAAATAATAAAAATAAAGAAGTTCAATGGGGTGTACACACCTACAAAAAAGGTGATCCAATACTGTTTAACGAGTCTCCTCGATTCAAGCCACTGATCCATAATAACCTAAAGGGCTCAATAATCAGTATTGAATCATCTAAGGATCAGATTCAGTTTGATATTGAAATAGATAAATCGATAAACGGAATAGATGTTATTGGTTTCGATGACTTAGAGCTTCTGGGTGAATCTAATAACGGGAAGTCAATAATCAGATTTTCAGTTAATAGATTACCAAGTACTGATGATGACGAAGAATCCTCGAGCGCAGTAGTACCTTTCCAGGTGGCGTATGCTGTATCTGTACATAAGGCCCAGGGTCTGGAGTATAACTCAGTTAAGGTTGTTATTACAGACGAATTAGATGATATGGTTACACATAATATTTTTTACACATCTATTACGCGTGCAAGAGAGAAACTGAAAATCTACTGGACACCAACCACTGAAGATAAAATACTACATCATTTACAACTTAAACACAACAGCAAAGATGAGCTATTATTGAAAAATAAATTCAGTCTTTAGCTCGTATAAACACTTAAGTTCCAACAATCAACCACCCCATACAAATGAACAGAAACATCAAAATAGTTGGAGCAAGAGAGAATAATCTAAAGAATATATCTTTAGAGATCCCCAGAAACAAAATAACTTGCCTAGTTGGTGTATCCGGCTCGGGTAAATCAACCCTTGCCTACAACATAATTTACAGCGAAGGGCAGAGACAGTTTCTGGAATCAGTAAATACTTTTGCCGCCCGATTGCTCAAAAGAACCCAAAGACCAGATATTGACGATATCTTAAACCTGTCGCCAACTATCTCAATAGATCAGAAAAAACTTAGAGGGAATCCTCGTTCAACAGTAGGTACAACTACAGAAATCTACACTTACCTGCGTCTGCTTTTCTCCCGGTTTGGATCGGTGGGCAACCTGAGTGCTGGAGATTTCTCGTTTAATAGTCCAAAAGGTGCATGCAAAAAGTGTAAAGGTATTGGGCTGGAATTTACAGTTGGTCCAGAGCAGGTGGTAGATTTTGAGAAGTCTCTGTCTGACGGGGCGGTTAAGCACAACAACTACAAACCGTGGGCACGGCTGTACAGTGTGATGGAGTCTTCAGGCAGGCTGGATATGGATAAACCGGTAAAAAACTATACAGAAGATGAGCTTTATTTTCTGCTTTATACGCCACGGGTGGAGTTGAGCAGCTCTGGACAGGGTTTTGTTCAGCGGTTTAGCCACGAGGGGATAATCATACGGCTGGCAAAACGGGCAAGTGATTTACGGGGCACATCAGAGAGAAAGGAGCAGACAGATAAGCCACTTTTAACTGAGCAGAGATGCTCGGAGTGTGGTGGAGGGAGACTAAAAAGAGAGGTTCTTGAGTCAAAGATTAATAATCTGAACATTGGGGATTACTCTACTATGGAGCTTGGTGAGCTGGCTTTAGAGATTAAGAAAATTGATATACCGCAATCGGAAACACTTAAAAACAGGATAATTGAAGCAACAGAGCATTTGATGGCGGTAAAACTTGAGTATCTGTCTTTGCATAGAAGCCTAGATACTCTGTCGGGTGGTGAGGCTCAGAGGCTTAAGCTGGCACGGGAGCTGGGGAGTAATCTGATTGAGATGATCTATATTTTTGACGAACCAACAGGTGGTTTGCACGCTCATGACAGTCAGAATATTGTAGAGATTATTAAGAGCTTAAAAGAGAAAGGGAACACGGTAATTGTTATTGAGCATAACGATGCAGTTATGAAAGAGGCGGATCATATTATTGAGATTGGACCAAAAGCTGGGAAAAATGGCGGTGAGGTTGTGTATGAAGGGACAATTGAGGGTATTATTAAAGATCAAACTCGCTAACTGGCAGGTATCTGTCTAAGCCTGAGTTGATGTCAGTTGGTACAGAAAGAAGATCACCAGCCGGGTTTTTTGAGATAAAAAATGCAAGGGCAAATAACTTAAAAAATATCTCGTGCGCGGTTCCGCTTGGGGTTCTGTGTGTTCTTACAGGTGTTTCAGGGTCAGGGAAGAGTTCTTTGCTACTAGATGAGTTTGCAGTAAAAAACAGAGAAAAAGTTGTAGTTATTGACCAGAAACCGCTGTCTGGGATGGCAAGAGGTAACAGTGCAACTTATATTGGTATTTTTGGTAAGATCCGTGAGCTGTTCGCCAAAGAGAACGGTGTAAGCAAGGGCATTTTCCCGTTTAACGGTCAGGGTGCATGCCCTGAGTGCAAGGGGTTGGGGTACAGAAAAATTGATATGCACTTTATGGGAGATGTAACAGTTCAGTGTGAGACCTGTTTTGGAAAGCGCTACAAAAGTGAGGTGTTGCAGTACCTGCACAACGGGAAAAGCATTGATGCCGTGCTGAGTATGACCCTTGCAGAGGCGTACAGTTTTTTTAATGACAGCTCTATAAAACAGAGAATCGGTATGCTTATAAAAGTGGGGCTGGGGTACCTGCAGCTTGGGCAGAGTCACGATACTATATCTGGTGGGGAGGCACAGAGACTTAAACTGGCAAGCCAGTTACACAAAAAAGGTGAGATCTATATTCTGGATGAGCCTACCAGTGGTTTACACTTTGACGATATTAAAAACCTGCTCAAGCTGTTAAATGAGCTTGTGGACAATGGGAATACGGTTCTGGCCATAGAGCACAGTATGCACTTTATACGGAACGCTGATTATATTATTGATATTGGCCCCGGAGGTGGAAAAAACGGTGGTGAAGTTGTAGTAGAGGGTACACCGGAGGAGGTGGCAAAGAGTAAAAACTCTTTAACCGGGAGGTATTTGTGAGTATGATTCTTGTATCTTTTTCTTCCCATACTCCATCTTTCTTCCATCTGTTTAACCAGTAAAATACTG
>CAYMEI010000033.1:0-9376 GCA_964389605.1 uncultured Candidatus Saccharibacteria bacterium
CGCCGTCCAAGAGCAGATCGTGGCAGAGATAGAAGCCGAACAGAAAGCTATAGACGAATGCAAGAAATTGATCGAGAAAATGGAGATGAAAATTGAGGCGAAGATTGGTGAGGTTTGGGGTAGTGAAATTGGAAATGAGAAAGTTTAAATTTATACTTTAAAATATGCACATTCAAAAAGTTATCATCAAAAATTTCAAATGCTTTGAAGGTGCATTCTCTTTAGGGTTAAATAAGGGGCTTAATATATTAGTTGGTGATAATGAAGCTGGTAAATCAACTATTCTAGAAGCGGTGCATTTAGCACTATCTGGTTGGATTTATGGTAAATATTTAGGATCAGAACTATCACAATCATTATTTAATTCAACTGTTGTAAAAAAATACTTAGAAAGTCTAAAAACAGAAGATGAATTAGAACCACCACCAAGTATTTTGATTGAAGTATTTTTTGAAATTGAAGATGATTCAATAAAGGCTCTTTTTGAAGGCAATGGAAACAGCACAAAACAAAAAGCCCGTGGAATACAATTTTTGATTTCCTTTAATGAAAAATATGAAACAGAATATGAAATTTTACTAAATTCTGATGAAAACATAGATTCTTTACCAATAGAATTTTATGAATATTCTTGGTCTTCATTTGCTCGTGATGACAGACTGACACCAAAAATAATTCCTTTAAAATCTCATTTAATAGATTCAACAAATAGTCGTTATCAAAATGGATCAGATGTTTATATTTCTCGTATTATTCGTGATTTTTTAGAAGAAGATGAAAAGATTAAGGTTTCTTTGGCTCATAGAAGGTTAATAAATTCTTTTTCCGATGATAAGAATATTGGCACAATTAATATGAAATTGAACAATGAAGAAAACAAAGTTTCTGATAAAGAAATAACATTGTCTGTTGATCTTTTTCCTAAAAACATTACAATTCAAACATGGTTTTCATTTTTATTACAGCATGGAGTAAGACCTTTTCAAAGTGTTTTAAATGATGAATTACACAATAAAAAGATAGGATTTTTTCTTGTTAGCGGAATATCAGCTCAATACAAAGGTGAAGAAAAAATTTTAACGAACATTATTTTACCAAAGACCTCAAAATTTACTCGGACAAAATTGCAAAATTTGTAATGAAATGTGATGAAAAAACAAATAAAGAAGTAATAAATAGAATTTCAAGAATTTACCCAAATATTTTTATTGATGAAGTACAAGACTTGGCAGGTTATGATTTGGAAATATTAAAATTGTTATTTAACTCTTCATCGGATATTTTATTAGTAGGAGATCCTAGACAAGGCACTTATTCAACAAACAATGCGAAAAAAAATAAAAAATTTAAGCAGTCTCAAATTACTTACTTTTTTGAAGATGAGGACATAAAAAAGGATATTAAAATTGACGATACTTTACTGGTTGTAAACCACAGAAGTAACTCAAAAATATGTACTTTTTCTAATAAAATATTTCCTCAACAAAAATCTACAAGTTCAGGACAAAACACAGAAACTGATCATGATGGTGTTTTTTTAGTAAGAAAAACTGACATTGATGAATATTGTAAAAAACATACATGTACAATTTTGCGAGAAAAAAATGCTAAATATCCAGAATGGAATTGGGGGAAATCAAAAGGTTTAGATTTTGATAGAGTTTTAATTTATCCAACTAAGAATATTGAAAAATGGATTAAAGATAACACTCAACAACTCGCTCAAAGTACTCGTTGTAAATTTTATGTAGCTGTAACAAGAGCAAAACACAGTGTAGCAATAGTTTATGACTGTAAAGACGATGAAGAATTTGAAGGAATAACAAAATGGAAAACAGAAGAAAAAAACAAGGTAAGTCATTCCTCTATAAGGCTAAACTTTAGCGACAATGTCGCTGTCGCTGTCGCTGACATTTGCAATCCACCTAACGATTCAACCCAAAAAACCACCAATTAATCCAAGAAAAATGTAGGGACAGATTTTAGAATCTTTAAAACCTAAACCGTGAGTGAAAAAAACCGAAAATCAAACCGACCAAAAGATTATGATTATTCACAAAGTAATTATTATTTTGTGACAATTTGTACAAAAAATCATGATCATTGGTTTGGAGAAATAAAGAACCAGAAAATGGAAATAAATATTTATGGTGAAATTTTAAATACATGCTGGATGGATTTACCAAATCATTATAAAAATTGTTTATTAGATGTTTCGGTAATAATGCCAAATCATTTCCATGGGATTGTGATCATTGATAATGAAAATGCCGTAGGGACAGGTTTATCAGAAATGATTCGTGCATTAAAAACATTTTCATCACGACGAATAAATGCAATTTCTAATAACGATTGTGTTTTTCGTTGACAACGATCATTCTAAGATCACATTATCCGCAATAAAGAATCATTATCAAAAATTCGTGAGTACATACAGAATAATCCTCTAGAATAGGAACTGGAAAAAGATAGAGATCATTTATCTAACATTGAGATTTAATGAATTGGCTAAGGAAATTAAAAGCATGCACGGAATAATGATTATTGCTCCGATGAAATTTGCAGGGAGCAAAAATTTTTGCTCCCTGCAAATCCTCAGCTGATACCCACCAAAAGGTAGTCTTAGATTTAGCTTGTCTCACTCTGAATAGATTTCAGAAAAGCACTACACCCACCTTAGCTAAACCAGACAACTCTTTACATGCTTCTGTAGGCCAATTGTACCCCTACGGGGAATCGAACCCCGGTTTGCGGGATGAGAACCCGCTGTCCTAGGCCGCTAGACGATAGGGGCATACAGAATCATATTAAGATTTTTCTTATTTTTTCAAGACTTAACTTATTAAAAAACCCATATCATTTAAGTAAAGAAGGGGTTTTGCTAAAGACATAGTGCTACTTAAGGTAGGTTAATTCTTAAAGACTGGCACAGACAACCATAGCAAGGGATTGTGAGCTGTTTTTTTGTATTGTTCAGTCTTGTCTAGAAAGCAGAGAATATTATTACCATAATTACTTTCCTGTAGTAAATTAGTGGTCTGCTAGGCTAATAATTACTGTCTTCTGAAACTCGTATAAATATCTCATTTAAAGATGGAGTAGATACCTCAAATTTATGTATTTTAACATTTTTGGATATTAAAAAGTTCAGTATTTGTTGCGGATCAATATCTGAGGCAGGGGTTAGCTCTGCTGACTTATTTTCAACTCTAGCATTATAGAGATCCGTGTTTTCCGGAAATTCACCACTAAACTTCATCTGGATAGATTTGCCAAAACTCTCCTTAGTCTGGTCTAGATCACCATACAGTGCCCTCCTCCCTTTTTTTATCATTAAAAGTCTGTCAGCTACCTTTTCTGCTTCATCCATTTGATGTGTAGAAAAAATAATGGTTGCCCCTCTTTTGTTTAAATCCAGAAACATCTTCATAAACAAGTCCCTGTTCACCGGATCTAAGCCTTTGGTCGGCTCATCAAGAACCAGTAAATCCGGGTCGTTTATTATGGTTATAGCAAGCTGTATTTTTTGTTGCTGCCCGGAAGACAGTTTTTTTATCTGCTCGTTTTCTTTATCGGGAAGCCCAATGATTTCCAGAAGCTCTCTAGATTTTTTTTTGGCTTCACTTGCTGTCATTCCTTTTATTTCTCCAAAGTAGACCATTGTGTCAATCACCTTTGAGTTTGTATAAAGCCCCCTCTCTTCTGGAAGGTATCCCAGCATTGAACTCCTTTCCGGGGAATATTTTTCCCCGTTTATCAGTAAGCTCCCGCTATCAGGATGAAATATACCCAGAAGCGATCTGATAGTTGTTGTTTTGCCCTGCCCGTTGCCTCCTATAAATGCAAATATTTCCCCCTTGTATACCTCAAAAGACAGGTCGTGAATCACTTTTGTTTTACCAAAAGATTTAGAAAAATTTTTAACAGTAATAACTTTCTCCATAAACGATACCAGGTTAAAAAATAAAAACCAATCTTTCAAGTTTAGATTATTAGTAAAATTTGTCTGTTTATTTTTCAAAATAAATTTAGTTTAGAATCAGAATGATGTACGAAGAATCAAGGGGTGGGGTTGTGCTATGCAAAAAAGATGATTCATTAATGTGCTTAATGCTTCAGACCAAAGATGGTGAGTGGATACTGCCAAGAGGAAAAACAGAAGCAAAAGAAACAGATTCTGAAACTGCAATAAGAGAAATACAGGAAGAAACTGGCATCAAAGAACCACTCAAGATAGTTAAAAAAATAGGAGAAACCACTTTTAGATACAAAAGTAAGTTTGTATGGAAACAAAAGCATGTTGTTTATTATCTTATAATAACAAACTATACAGAAACCCTGACACCAGAAGAGAGATACAAAAATGTTAAGTTTCTAGATATCAATGAAGCACCGGAAACAGCACACTACTTAAAAGACAGACAGATAATAAAAAGAGCCAAAAGAGAGTTTCTGGGAATGAGCATAAAAAATAAATCCTAGCAGTCTAAATTAAGCCTGTCGAGTATCCACCTGTAAATGTATGTAAAATCTATATCTTCAAATCTGGTGGTATTTATCTGTAAAAGATGTCCTTCTATCTGTAAGGGGGCAAACTTATTATGAAGTATCAAATTATGAAATTTGCTGGTATTATAAAATAACTCGTGAGCTGGATGAATACTTCCGCTATCTATTTTATCTTGGCACTTGGACATAATCACTGAATGATCACATTTACAGAATATCTGTATGGGGACAGAAGCATATCTCTTTTTAATATCTAATATTTTTCGTGAATCATATCTTGGGTTAAAATTACTCTCAATTACTGTAGTTGCACCGGATCGCAAATGAGACTCAAGCATCTTAAATAGCAAGGCATATCCAGCACCAGTTAATTTATTAAATCTCTCCTCTTCCTTCCATCCCAGAAAGTTAAACAGAGTTTCCTCTATGTATGACTTGGGCAGAAAAGGAACCCCAAGAAAAGAAGAAATTTTTTCTCCTACAGATGTCTTTCCACTACACGGTGGCCCGGATATTACCAATAGACCAAGATAAGAATGAAACGATGTCATAATTATGGATCCAGAATAATTTAAAGTCTAAATCCAATTATCAATCTAGCTTTTCAGGTTAAAAATCAATAACTATCCGACCCAGTAATGTCCAGAATAAAGAGTAGACAGAACAATCCAGACAAAAAAGTATATAAAATTCATAAATCCAATCGCTTCTTCTGGTAAGACTTTATTTAAGACAACAGGAAGAAGTAAAAAATACACAGGAGTGGTAGCAATATATCTATGTAAGCTCTCAAAACTATTGCTTGTAAGTGGTAATACAAAGCTTATTATTGATATTATCACAAAAACAAGTACTTCCATGCTTTTAGTTTTTTTATAAAATAATAAAGAAGTAGCCAGAGAGATAAAAAATAAAAATATACCACTTACCACATACATATCGTAAAAAAACCAGTAATAAGACACCGGGTTACCATCCAGCATCTGAAAAAACTGATCTTTAAGTGCTCTAAAAGCATTTATCAGTGGTTCCCAGACCATTAATGTTGAACCTCTGCCCCATTCTGCCTGCACCTGTTTGCTTATCCAGAAATCCCCGGTTTTATAATACCCGTAAAGCATAAAGGACAATAAGCCAGCCACGCTGGCAGACATGGCAAGTAATAAAATTAAGAATCTAAATTTTTCAGTCTTGATTTTCTGAAACACATTCTTAAGTTTGAACCCCCCAGATACAAAAAAGTCATTAAGTACAACAACTGCAGGAGCTATAACAAAAAAAAGCCCTGCTGATCTTGTAAGGCTTAGCAAAAAAGATACCGGAACCAGCAAGGCAAGGGTGGTCAGCTTTTTACCAAAGAACAAGACATACAACCCGATAACCAGAAGACTCAGAAATAAACTTTCTGTGTATGGAAGTACCCAGAAAAATGCAAATGGTAGCAAAAGGGCAGTTGTTAATACTTTGCCGGGGTTTATATTTAGATTGTATCTTTGTGTAAAAACAGAGATAAATTTATGCAAAACAATCCCCAGTAGCAAAAAATTTATAAATCCTGCAAAAATCATTGCCAGATTCCAAGAGATTAAATTAAAAAATAATAGTCTAATCAGACGAATCTCCGTGGGGAATAAAGGGAAAAAAGCAAATAAAGATCCGCTGTAGCCATTTTGAGCAATATTTAAATAATGAGCACTATCCCAAGTAGTAGAAATAAACTCAACCCAGTTGGAATATTGCAGGCTTTGCCCACCCCTTACAGGCACAACTGTGTTGGGGCTCAAAAAAGGTCCTACCCACAAACCAGCCACAACAAGTACGGTGATTAAAAAGATTGTTAAAAATAGTGGAAAGGCTTTTCTTATTGTAATACCCAAAAGAAATTTAATCATTTAACACACCAGGCAATGTGCTGAGGGAGAGATTCGAACTCTCGACCTCGGGGTTATGAATCCCGCGCTCTAGCCAACTGAGCTACCTCAGCTCAATGTAAAACTAAAATTAATTGTGTTTATTTCAATGTTAACCACTTTATTTATGAATAAAGTTATACAATAAACATAAATGTTTTAAAATGAAGTTAGTATGTTTGATGAATCAAGTTTTATTCCGCAGTCAGATCCTAGTGTAGATAACCAAGGCAACCTTGAGGGTGGGGCTGAGCAAATGCCCGGGGAGTCTGGACGGGCGGAGAAAGGGTCTCAGGGGGCACCCACAAACGCAAAAGGTCAGGTAGTGCATGATGTAGGCGGGAAAAAGGTTACTACACGGTCGATGAAGAAAAGCAGGCAGACCGTTAATAATGCAGCACTCAAAAAAGCACTTGAATTTATTGCAAAGGGGAGGATAAGAGAAGCTTCGGAGATCTGCTCTAAGGTGCTAGGGTTAAGTCTTGAGCAGGTTCTGGATATTGGACTGAACAAAGGGATCATAGAAGAAGAGGAGGTTGTAGACAGCACGAAAGCCGTGGGGGACGAAAGCCGTGGGGTAAGTGCTACCCGGCAGACCAGTGATTCAGGGGACTTGGATAAAGTATACTTTGCCATATTGAAAAAATTTGACCCTAACAATACTATGGCAGAAGATCATAAGACAAAATTCATAAATATTGTAAATCATGCCAACACCGCATATGTCAAAAAAGACCTAGATACTTTAATAGACATAGCCAAAAATCCAGATAAATACTCTATTTAAAATTTACAAGTTAATTTTATCTTACAGTATCAATAATATCCTGGTAGTTCTTTTTATTGGCTTCGTTCCATTCAACCTGTGATTTAAAATATTCCTCAGCCTGATGGTCTTTGCCAGCCATTAGATATGTCGCAGTTATAGCTGCAATAACTCTAGCCTCTCGCTTGGAGCCCATGCAGGATTCTCTGTCACCCAGATCTACTCTTAAAAGACACAAATCACTTCTGCTGGTCAATCTATCCTCTGACATTAGATGATTCATCATGTTTCTCAGACTGTCAATATCTTTTTGAATTATCTTATCGCCGACTTGTGCATTAAACATCTGGGCTTTCCCCTGATCATCTATTTTATAATACACCGGGGGTAGTACGCGATGAATATACGGCCCCCAGAAATATTCAAAGTCTTGGGAAAGTGTGTGTAAAAAATCAGTTCCGTCATGCTCTTTTTTGGTAAATCCCACACTCCCACCCGCTACAACATCTGTAATCTCTTGTGTGTTAATATCTACAATGTAGGCAGAAAAACAGCAGTGGGCTCCTCCGGAAAATGTTTCAGCAAACCAGTAATCATCATTGTATTTTGATGGAGGGGCTGCTTTTAGTGAAGATTTTTCCCATTTAACAGGTCTGTCCTCCTTAATAAAGGGTGCACTGTATTCCAGTCTGATTATATTTCCGCCAGCAAACTTTATTAATGATCCGGAAGGAAGTATCTGATTGTTGTCATTTCTCCGGCATATGTAACTTGCAAAAGGCACGAGCATGTCCGTGTCTGAATTTTTTGCCAATTCCCCTTTGGTGCAATTAGAGCCATTGTATTCAAAAGTATGCTCAAACTCACTAAGAGGCTTGAGGTTCTCTGGATGATCAGTAGTTTTTTTATTACCCCCCTGTTCATTTATATTCTCTAAAATATCTACGGGATTTAACACACTGGCAGCATTATTTGTACACCCGGACAATATTACTACGGAAGACAAAACCATGAACATCCTCCTGGAACTGATTTTTGGGAACACACTCATTTTCTATTGATTTTAATATTTAATTAAGGAAAGACCTAAAATGCTACTGTTGTTTTTTAGATTTTCAATTGACCTCAGTATGATTTTAAAATAAAAATGAAATGAAACTAAACTTTATGCAATTTACAAAGCAAACTTTAAGTCCACTTTTGTCTTTAACTTTGTTTTTTACTGCATTTGCGGTAAGTGATTACACAAGTGCTCAGGCAGACAGTCAGGCAACTGTTTACACTTTGCATGTGTCCCCTGATGCTCCTGCAGTAGATATTTTTGCAGGCAACTCAGAGCTGGTCAGTAATATTTCTTTTGGGGAATTATCGCCAGCTATTCAGGTTGACCCGGGTGCGTATACGCTGGATTTTTTTCATGCAAGCTCCGGCAGCTTAAGACCATCCTCCAGTCCTGCTTCTACTGTTTCTACCCCATCACTTGAAGCGGGCAAGAGCTACTTGGTGATTGCCTCGGGATATTTAAATGCAAGCGGAAACCAGGAGGAGCTTGAAATAATAGCTCTGGAATCTAATTTTACGCAAGATTCCAGTAATGCCAGAGTAAGGCTTGTCCATGCATCTCCAGATGCTCCGGCAGTGGATATTGGTATTGTAAATGATGGGTCAATAACACAGACACTTGCTTCAAATGTTACCCTTGGTACTGCTTCTTCTGATGCAGGGATCAGCTTTCCACCAGACAGCACAGTACTTGGTATTGCTCCTGCATCCAATCCTTCTGAGGTGGTATCTGTATTTAATTTGTCATTATCAGGGGGTGCAGGAAATGGATTATTCGCCATTGTGTCAGGAGCATTTAGCCCAGAGGCTCAAGAGGAGTCGCTGAGACTTCTGCTGGTAAATACAACATCGAGCAGATGGAATATCGCAAGTATCAGCCCTCAGACCAATGAGCAGGAGGCGAGTACGAATACAGGTCAAAATCAACAGGAACAACAGACAGAAGAGGTATCTGAGAGCACGGACAGTCTTGCAGAAACTGGTACAGACATAGAATATTTACTGATTACACTTTTTATTTCATTTGTTGCCGGTTTTCTGGTTATCAAAAAATCCGATCTCAGGGTGCTCACACGGTACTACCAACCCCCACAAACCACTGGCACACAACCACTATAAACTACCCAAA
>CAYMEI010000034.1:0-1597 GCA_964389605.1 uncultured Candidatus Saccharibacteria bacterium
TCACTTTTCATTTTACAGGTTTTTTGGAAGTTTTGTTTTTAATGTGCTATAATTTATAATAATTTATCTGTTTAGGGTTTTAGGGTGGGGGGTGAGACTCCTGAAATATTCTGAGTTATTCTGTTTTATGACACTGTGTTTACCTATCTAGACATATGTGGAAAGACATAAGAAAAGGGTGTTGCTGGTGTGGGGGTAAGATTTTACAATATCGCTTGAACAGTCTGCCCAGAAATCATCCTGCTATCTATACGCTGAAAAACTATACTACCCATAACTACCCATAAACAAAAAATCCACTATGATGGTATTTATAAACCAATATCTCTGGCAACCAAAAAGCACTACCCGGAGGTAGTGCTTTTTGGTTGCAGTGTCTGGGTTTTTTAAAGAGCTTGAATCTTACTTTTTCTTTTGTAGGCAAATATTAGCCCTATTGTAGCCAAAAGTGAACCCAGTAATATCACTATTGGCGTACCCGTACTAACCGTACCTGGCTTACTGTTTGCATTTAGCGGGTCTGTCCCTGCTCTTATTTCAACCCCATCACTATACCCATCTCCATCTGTATCCGGGTCACAAGGATTTGTGCCTATCTGGATTTCTGTTGCATTAGAAATTCCATCTCCATCTGTATCTTTGTTTGCATCCGAAGCATCATTTGGGTTCAGGCATGCATACTTATTTTCATCCCCATCGCTAATTCCATCGTTGTCACTATCATTATCATTCCCCTGGATAACAGTCACACTGACCGTTGCTACAGCACCTGTTGAATCTGTAAGTGTTATAACAGCGCTTCCGTTGCTCACTCCTATAATAACAGTGCAATTTGAGCTAATGGTAGCAACGCCGGTATCGCTGGAAACACAAGTTACGCTTCCATTATTTCCCGAGAAAGAGATACTGACTTCTGTGCCTGAGTTGATTGTTACCTGGGAGGGATTAACAACAAAGCTGTTGTTTCCATTGTTGTTACCTCCTCCGCCTGGCTCCACAACTGTAATAACACTCGTGACAGTATCTCCATCTTCATCGGTGAGTGTAACTACAACTGTACCAGTCTGACCCTGTGTTGTAACTATACAATCTGTTCCATCTGCTACTACTGTAGCTATGCTTGTGTTTGATGATACGCAAGTTACATTTCCTGTTGCGTTTGTTGTGGTAAGAGTTGTTTCTGAGTTGGTGACTACTGTCAGTGCTGGCTGGTCCACCCTGAAGGCATTTGGATCTGTAGCACTTCCATTGATTACAGTTACAACACTTGTGACCGTATTACCATCCTGATCTGTTATTGTTATAGTAACTGACCCTGTCTGATTACCAGCTGTAACTATACAATCTGTCCCATCTGCTACTACTGTAGCTATGCTTGTGTTTGATGATACGCAAGTTACATTTCCTGTTGCGTTTGTTGTGGTAAGAGTTGTTTCTGAGTTGGTGACTACGGTTACATTTGGCTGATCTACTACAAAGTCTCCCTGACCTCCATTATTGTTAACAATATTTACTACTGAAGTTGTAACATTACCATCCTGATCTGTTATAGTTATAGTAACTGATCCTGTCTGGTTACCAGCTGTAACTATACAAT
>CAYMEI010000034.1:1697-8860 GCA_964389605.1 uncultured Candidatus Saccharibacteria bacterium
TATTACCAAGTTGACTATAGGCTGGTTAACAATAAATCCACCGTTGCCATTTCCTAGGTTTACAACATTTACTATACTTGTAACCGTATTCCCGTTTTCGTCTGTTATAGTTATAGTAACTGATCCTGTCTGGTTACCAGCTGTAACTATACAATCTGTTCCATCTGCTACTACTGTAGCTATGTTTGTGTTTGATGATACGCAAGTTACATTTCCTGTTGCGTTTGTTGTGGTTATTGTAAAATTAGAGTTTATTACCAAGTTGACTATAGGCTGGTTAACAATAAATCCACCGTTGCCATTTCCTGGGTTTACAACAGTTACAACTGCTGTGGATTCTCTACCTGTTGAATCAATTACAGTAATATTAACTGTGCCTGTATTCCCTGAAGCAGTTACAATACAGTTAGAACCACTGGCAACCACTGTTGCAATACTTGGGTCTGAAGAGACACAGGTTACATTACCTGAAGCATTAGAGTTTATTGCTATACTTGTATTTATGTTTATTGTACTGACCACTGGAGTTAAAATCAGTGGAGTATTACTATTTGAAACTATTAATATTGCTGAATCAGATTGCCCTAGACTGTCTGTAGCTGTTATCGTGACGGTTCCTTCTGTGACACCCCTTACCTCACCTGTCTGAGGATTTATTGTTGCTGTGCTTGTGTTACTTATGCTCCATGTATAAGGACCAACACCTCCAGAGGCATTAAACTTGAATATCCCATCAACTGCTATTGTTTTAACCGAGGGCGTAACTGTTACCGGATCCATTGTTCCGTCCAGCACAGTTATTGTTGCAAAGCTTTTGGCTCCATTTGAATCGGTTGCTGTAATAAGTGTAGTTCCAGGTTGTAGTCCTGTCAGCACACCTGTTGAAGGGTCAATCTGAGCAATTGTCTCATTTTCTACAGTCCAGGTGACTGCACCTTCAGGATCGCCAACTACCTTAAACTGAATTTCTTGGTTTTGGTAAATTATAGCATGTCCTGGCACAACTGTAAATTTATCAGAAGGTACACTTGGAGGACTAGAAGAATCATACACATATACCTGAGCCGTGGCTGTACCACCATCAGAATCGGCAAGAGTAACTGTCACAAAGCCAGACCCATTGCCAGATGGGGTAAACACTCCTGTTGAGGAGTCAATAGTCCCCAGACTGGTATTTGGAACTGAAAATGTTAAGATTCCTGTACCCCCTATTGGATCAAAGTCTACCGTTTCATTATGCGAAATAATTGCAAATTTAGGTGTTATGTCTAGGTGGTCTCCATTTGGATTTTCAACAACACTTATGAATGCCCTTCTTGTTCTTGAGGGATCGCTGCTGTCTCTGACCATAACTTCTGTATTTCCTGTAGACAGTGCAGTAAATATTCCAGTTGAGCTAATTGTTCCAATAGAGGTATCACTCACGCTCCATGTCAGTGGATCTACTCCTCCTACTGTAACCATTTGCAGTGTTGAATTTACAGGAAGAACTGCAACTGTTGGAACTAGGTAAAAAGGATTCATGTCCCCCTCACTTGTTACGCATGCAACAGATGCATCTGTATTACCTGTGCTATCTTCAACTACTACCACTGTACACCCAGTGTCTATACCCGTAAACAATCCATTACTGTCAATTGAACCTACAGAAGAATCTGCAACAGAATAGGTGTAACCGCCGGATCCTCCACTTGCAGTGAATTGAACTGTACCGCCAATGGATATCTGGCTGAAAGATGGATTTAAGTGTAAAGTATTGCCTGGGTTTACTATAACTATAGTAGCTGTATCAGTTGCTCCATCAGAGTTTTGAACTTCCACCGTAGCAACACCAGCTCTTTCTGCTATGTAGGTATTTACACCTGTAATAGTTTGATCATTTTCAAATCTACCAAAATCTGCACCATCAGTAATCTCTCTCCATTCATATGGATTATTCTCCCCGGAATCTAAAGCTAACATTTCCAAGCTTGACCCTACTGTAATTACTGAAAATTCAGGAATTAATTTTAAAGCTTCCTGTGTTGCAGGTATAACAACCACATCTACTATTCTGACATTTTGTGGGTTGGAGCTGTCGGAAACTATAATTTTTGTACTTCCAGCACTATTTGCTGTAGCCACACATTCACCAACTCCGTCCTGTGGTTGTACGCTGGAACAATTATTAGTTGAAACTATAGCTGAACTTTGTGAAATATATGCATAAGGAGCTGCACCATCTTCTGCATAAATACTGAACTGAGCACCCACAGGAACAACTACAAGGTTGGGGTAGACCGTAAATACATCCCCCGAGGATGGATTTTCAATATAAAAGCTATTACCGCCCTTACCGGTTAAATCTTCAATTGAGTTATCCGATCCTATTGCTCTGCTTATTATATTATAAGAACCAGGCAAAAAGTCCGGCATATCCCAACTGGCTGTACCTGTGGAATTTCCGTCCTTTGTCCATGTAGCAGCATTATTTGCATTATCTGCAAAGTTTAAGTCTACTTCATAAAAAGCAGTATTTCTTGAATCTAAATCAAATCCGCCTGTTGCTGTGTTGTAATATTTTCCTGTTGAGTTATCTTTTATTGCAACTTCTACAGAGCTCAGATTTTCACCTGTTGCAGTACCGTCAAAACCTGCAACTGATGTATATACTCCCCCATCCTGAGGAAAGACTACAGTAGAATTTAAATCACCAGATCCACCACTGTTTCCACTGCCAGTAAATCTGAAGTTATTTCCATACTTATTAGAAATATCTTCTACTGACCCATCACTCCCAAATGCCTTAGAAACTACATTGTATTCAAAACCTTCCTGCCAAACAGGAAAATTAAAACTTGTTGCATTATCTTTACTTGTTGACCATTCTATTACAGAGGATCCATTTAATAAATCTCCTGTAAATGTTGGTAGAAATAATTCGGAATCAACCCAAGCAGATCCACTCCAGTACTTTTGATAATTAGGATTTGGGTCACTTGTACCTGGTAGAAATTCCTGTACATCCTGGAGTCTTACATCAACCCTGTTTACCTTGGAATCAAACGCGTCTCCAGAAAAAGAATATACATTTGAAATGCTGAAATAAACAGCACCATTTGGAGGATCTATCACTCTAGAAATCAAGTCCCCTGAAGTTTGATCATAAATTGTTATATCTACACCAGGTTTTATTTCTGCGTCTTCGCTTACACAGTCAGAGCCATCGGATGCATATCCTACACTTTTAAAATTGTAGGTTACACCTGCTTCAAACTGTGGTAAAGCAAACATCCTAGAGCCATTACTATAAGTAGTTTCCCAACTCATAATAACATCCTCTCCTGCATTATTTTGCCCGGTTACCAGTCTTGTATCCAGATAAACCCTGTTGCCAGATACCCATTCGGTACCATTCCAGGATTTACTGGTTGTTTTGTTAAAAATGGACACTTCAACTCTGTCAATCTCCACAGTATCATTTGGAGATACACTACCCCTTAGATTGGTAATATCGGTAACAGGTTGTCCAGTCTGCACAGGTTCTAAAATACTTGTACTAACATTGCAACCTGTACTTCCACCATCACCAATCTCGGCGGTAATGGTTAATGTATCAGATGATTGAAGCGTTTCGGCAGATACTTGCCCTAAAGGTGCTAAAGCAAAAGTCATAACACCCATTAAAGGAGCAAGCAACTTATTAAATATTTTTATTTTTCTTTTCATTGCTTCCTATAATAATAAATCAACAACAATTGTAGTCAAGTTATTTAAATATAAAGTTTAGATGGAATAGCAAGATGCTTAAGTCTGTTTTAAAAGATTCATTTGTACAGCTTTTTGGTAGAATTGCAGGGGTGGTTTTAACAATAACCACCCTTGGTATAATTTCAAGATTCTACGGACCAGAAGGTAGAGGAATATATGAAGCTCCAACTACTTATCTTCTGGTATTCTCTTCTTTTCTGGATCTTGGGATTTTTTTAGTTGCTTTAAAAAAAATGTCTTTATCCAAAACTGCAGAGGAAAAGTCTGGAGCAATGAGTGAGTTTTTAGGGTATAGAATACTCACCGGGATAATTGCCTACTCTGCAGCCTCTATTATTGCCATGTTTTTAGGCTATTCTACTACCATACAATTAGGAATTCTGATGGTGGGGGTGTCTATGTTTCTGGTTGATTTAAGTCAGACTCTCTCGGCACACTTTCAATCTTCTAGGCAAATGTATAAATTTGTTATCGGGGAAACTCTGGGCAGAGTACTAATTCTGTCATTAACACTGACAGGCGCTTTTTTAGAGCTGGACATACTTTTCCTTATCAGTTTTATACTTTTAGGGAATACTCTACACTTTGCTGTATGTGCATACTATGCTTCTAGGGATTTTAAGCTCAGGGTGGATTTTTCTGCAGTCAAAAGAATATTAATTGAACTTTTGCCCATTGGATCCTCCGCTTTTTTAAATGCTCTAATTCAATCTTTACCTGCGTTGCTGGTCCTTAATTTACATGGAGAATCAGATTTTGGGATTTTTAGAGCATCAGATAAAATTGTTCTATTTTTGGGCATAGTTCCACAAATATTTATGAGCGCACATTTTTCTAACTTAACCCAGATGACTAAAGATAAAATAGTCAGAGAAGGCTTTAAGTTTAGTGGAGCCTTTGGATTGCTTGCCTTTGCAGGGGCACTCGTAACACCATTTTTGGCAGAATTTGCAGTAATGGTATTAAATTTTGGAAACGAGGAATTTTTACAAAAAGAAACTTTTATGATTATAGGTGAGCAATTTACAGCAGAAGGTAGTGCAACAGTTTTAAGTTTGTCTATTGTGGCCTTAATTTTTATTTATGCACAGACACCTTTAACATACATATTGTTTGCTATAGGAATGCAAAAAAAACTAATCTTGCCCTCTCTTGCAGGAGTTTTGGTGTGTGTATCTATTGGATACCTTCTGGCTTTAGATTATAATTATATTGGAGCAGGAATTACAAGCATTCTGGCTCATTTGCTGGTTTTAGTATTTTTAGCTTTTAATTTTTATAAAATCAAGAAAAATCCACAAAAATATAATTTAGAAAGTGCAGTCACATAGCAAAAAAGACGGCTCTAAGCAAGATATAAAAACTTTAATTAAAGCTTTTGGCTTTATTGTATTATCAGCAGTAGCATTTGTTTTGGGTGGTGTATATTTTCTAGAAAGTCAGAGCAGAGAAGAGGCTGTTATTTTTGGATCTGACTCATCGTTTAACAATCAGGATGTAGACAGAGGACTTATGCTTAAAAACGACACTATTTCTGATATACAGATTGATTTATATGTAAATCTAGATGAGTTTGAGCCTATAAATACCTACTACCCGGTTCTTGAGCAAGTATTTAATAATGCATCTGTTAGAGCAAATCCGTTTTCCAGAGAAGGTGATGGTATAAAGAAATTAATTTGTTCAACAGAGCATGCTAACTTTTTTAATTTCTTAAGTACTTCATACCAGAGCAATCAATTTGATTTAGATAACTTTAATAAAGCATGTATTGAAAATGAAGATACTATTAAATTAACTGAGCAGACATTTTCTTCTGCAGAACTGAGTCAGGTGTCGGACCTTGCCATTTTTATTAATGGTATTGAGGTGCCGGTATACAAAGCTTACAGTGAAATTCTAATACTACAGAATCAGGGTAGTTCTAATGACATTGATATATTCACTCCGGTTACAGGAACCGGGGAAGATTATGTCAGATTATTTGCAGATGCAACAGAAACTCTTTCTAAGGAACATTTTGATACATTAATAAAACTTGCAGAGGAAGGGACAATAACCCTAGAATTTGTACCTTTTTTTGATGCTCAAGACAGACCTAATTCTCTAGATGTAGCAGCATCACAATTTTGTGCAGGGGCAGACAGGTTTTTCGAATATACACAAAAACTTTTTGAAATTAATGATAACAATGAGCTCTTCCTGGACAGGCTGACAAACATTTATAAAGATATTGGTGGAGATACAGAAAAATTCAGATCGTGTATGAGTTCAAAGCAACTACATAATCATGTACTTACTTTACAGAATGAACCACAATTTTTAGGTGCTTTTGCCCCTCCTTTTGTTTTAGTTAACGGAGAAAAACAACGCTTTTTAAATGCTCAGGAAATCACGGAGTTTTTTCAAAATTAATATTTTAAGGTATTCCAAAATTAAAACCTTAAAATTATTAGCCAGAAGGGGTGTTAAATTTAGAAAAACAGATATTTTTAATTGCTACCAGTGTCTTAAGATTAAGCCACATCAAAAACAGACCTTTTTCCCTAGGATTTATTTTCAGGGCAAAGCATCTCAGGAGGTTACAAATGAATTTTTGTGCATATCAAATAAGAAAACCCAGAAAATCTACATCAATAAAAATATATTTTCCACTGCATGTAAGGCTAAATCTATACAGGAAGAAGAGGGTTTACAAGATAAAAATATACAGTTTTATAATCTTAAAAACAAAATCATTGCGGACTTCTGTGCATCTCCGGGATCAAAAACAACAAGCCTTTTGGTGTGCAAGCCAGAGAAGCTTTACTGTTTTGAAAAAAACAGAAGCAGATTTTTAATACTAAAAGAGATAGTAACTCAGTTTGGATGGAACTATACTAAAAAATCTGTGTTCTTTAAAAATGAAAATGCTATATTTACTCACAAAAACTTCAGGGGATTTTTTGATTTTATACTTGTAGATGCTCCGTGTAGCGGAATAGGAACCACCAAAAGCTCAGAGAAACAGTCCAAAATAAATTTCCTGGCAGAGCTGCAGCTAAGATTGCTGAAATCGGCAATCTGGTCTTTGAAAAATAGTGGTCTGGTTGTTTATTCGGTTTGTACATGTACTTACAAAGAAACCGAAGGAGTAATAGAAAAACTGCTGGCATATTTTAAGAAAAAGAATCCAGATTTTGAAATTAAACAAACCATCAAAATAACCATAACAGAAGAGGATGAGCGGTTTTTTGTTTGTCACTTAATAAAAGCACCAAAAACTTAAAATTTGAGTATGCATTCTGCCAGAAGTACTATTATTGTGGTTGATTTTACTTTAGCTATTAAGCTGGCACACCAGTCTTGTAAAATAAAAAATAGACCTCTTACAATAAACCTGTAGACATTACAGTGCAGGCACTGTTGTGTAC
>CAYMEI010000035.1:0-8725 GCA_964389605.1 uncultured Candidatus Saccharibacteria bacterium
AGCAGGGAACAAAAATCTTTGCTCCCTGTTATTAAATGGTTTGTGGGTGAGGGTGGGTTTTTTATCAAGTTTGCATTCTGTACCCCCAATCCCCTTCATGTTATACTTTTCTTTTGTGGCTACATTCATGATCATGGTCTGTTTTGTGACAGCGATGACGGTGTAGAGATTTTTCAAAAATTAAAAAACTTAGAATTCCTGCTAATATCGCAAACTCGACCCCTGTGTCAAAAGAAGAGCGTAAAAATAAGTGTAGAAAACAGATTCAAGAATTGCTCCAATAGCAAAATCTGGTGTATAATTCAAAAATTTACTTCCTGTTTTAGTCTTGGGTGTAAAAATATACCTGCCAAAGAGACTATGAAAACTAGGGAGGTGCTTATTGACACATAAATAATATCTTCCATTTTCAACCACTCTCAATCATTTTTTGTGCTTGCTCAAAATTAACAACCCATCCGGTCTTAAGAACTGCTTTATAAAAAATACCACTTTCAAAGAAATTACCCTCTTTGTCGTATAGCTCCGGATATCCGCCATACTTTATCATTCTTTTTTTATACTCCTCCAGAAAATATCTCGCCCTCTCTTTATCTTCATCTCTCTCGCTTAAATAAAGTAACTTTATGTACTCCATGCCCCAGTGACTCCAGATAGTGTCATTGGTCTGATAGTCAGGCGCAAACAATGCTACCGGTAAATGCACCTCTGCTTTATTGTCTCCGTATCTAAGTGGCATTGGATAGTCAAATCCATGTTTTTGTATGTATTTAGTTATTCTCTGCAGTTTAGACCTGTCTTCTGGTATTGTGCGATCTAAAAACCTGGTTTGTAAAACAATCAGAGAATCACCAGAAAAAGCACCATTTTTAATTGCATAATCACTTAAATCATCAATAAAAATACCTCGCTCTTCATCCCAGAAATTTAAAATAATCCTTTCTCTCCACTCGTCAAAATTATACGAATCTACCAGTATTCCCAGTTCAACAGCATACTTCATGGTAGCCCAGAGTATAACATTATCATAGAAAGATGATTTTCTTTTTACAGCATCCTTTGCACTGGATAAGTGAAAATCCTTACTCACAAGCCCTGTATCTGTATCATATACTCGTTTATAATAATCTTTAAGCCCTTTTCTTATATTTTCTTCGTAGCTTGAGATCATAAAATTTCCTGTTTCTATGGTTTGGAGGGTATAATCGCTAAAAGTACTGTCATCTGGATCTAGATTTGTACCTATTGGATAAATATCAGAAATAAAATCCGGATCTGTTAATGCTCTTAAAGTGTAAACAATCGCAAACATGGAGTCAGAAGGTTTTGTGTGTACATTGGCTGTAATAAATTTATTTTTACCAACAGGGCTCAAGGTTGTTGGAAGTTCAGTATCCAGTTGTCTTAATGCTTCCATGTCTAAGGCAAGTGTTTTAATTGCTATTTTCTGCCTGTTCATCCAGTCTTTACTGGAAGCAGCGGTTCTTTTGTCTAGAATTGTATTAAAAAATATACCCAAGTTTCTGATATATAAATCAGAAAAATGCCCACCTGTTATTACATAAATATTTTCGGAATCAATTCTCTCTTTGTATATATCGCGGATAATTAAATCCAAGTCTCCTTCTGATGAGTTCATGCCACTCAGGCTTGTTTTGAGAATCTTAACGCCTCTGATTATCGTGTCTTCAAATGAATCAATGAAATTACCCTCTCTTATTTTAATTTCATCATCCTGAATTAAAGTCAGGTCACCATCCTGATCCAGTACCACTCTGAATGGATTCCCTATCTCTGAATTAACATGAAACGGGTCGTTTTCCGTTGCTTTTATAAAAGCTAATCCAAAAAATAAACCCAAAGAACAGATGAACAAAAATACCCTTGTAATCAGTTGGGGCCATAATTTAATTTTCACCAGCTTCCTAGGAAGCAAGATACAAAAAAGCAAAATTACACTCAAAATGAACAGTAAAAAAAGCATCAATAGCTTTTTGCAGTTTTTTGGTGGAAAAATCAAGTTCAAGGTTTTCTATATCTGGCAACAACTAATTTGCGTCTCTTGGTGGGTATTTACAATATACCCATCTTTTTATTTGCAAAAATAAATATTTATATAATATTTTTGCGGATGAATAGAGTAGTTTTAGGACACAAAAACCCTGATCTTGATTCGGTAGTTTCAACCGTTGTATATAGTCAGATTGCTTACAATATAAGTTACCCGGAAGCCAGACCCTTTTTAACCGGCAAGCCTAACAAGGAAACAAGGTTTGTTTTTGAAACATTTGGGGAGTCGTTCCCTGATATTTTAGATTCGGCAGAAGGGAGGGAGGTTGTGCTTGTGGACCACAATGAATCCACACAGTGGCTGAATGGCGTTACACCTGAAAATATTTCAGTCGTGATAGATCATCACAAGGTCAATTTTTCACACTCAGAACCTATATTTTTTAGAGTAGAACCGGTTGGCTCCACTTCTACAATACTCTCAGAACTATTATTTGAACACGCTCAGGCTGTACCAATTAATGCGGCAAAGCTTTTGATCTCTGGTATACTATCCGATACATTAATGTTCACCTCCCCTACTACTAGGTCAATTGACAGGCAGATGGTTGACAGGCTAAACAAGATAGCCAGAATACCAAATATTCAGAATTTTGCAGATAGTATGTTCAAAGCCAAGTCTGATCTTGATGGTCTTTCTATGGATGAAGTATTGTCGGATTTTAAAGTGTATAATATTAACAACAATAAGATAAAAATAACCAGCCTGGAAACAGCCTCTCCAGATACTGCTATGTCAAGGCTTGAAGAGATGAAAGAATTTTTAACGGAGAATAAAAATTTTGAAAGTTATGACTATAGCTTTCTTTTTATTGTAGATATAATTAACCAGAAATCTACAATAGTCAGCATATCAGAAAAAGAAGAGCAGGTGGTTAAGCCAGCATACTTTGCCATTGATGAACTCGGGGGAGGACTGTTTTTGGCTCCTGGTATGGTTAGTAGAAAAAAACAAATGGTTCCACCGCTGGAAGAATATTTTAATAATCAATAATCAATTTATGAATTACGATATCAAAAGACCAACTGATATTAGTCTGGAAATCACCATATCAGTCACAAAAGAAGAATTTGAAAAATTTAAGGATTCTGCTCTTGAGCAGCTGAAAGGAAACATATCATTGCCAGGCTTCAGGAAGGGAACCGTTCCGTCATTTTTGGCAAAAAATACTATTAATCCAGATGAGCTTAATTCAAAAGCTCTGGATATATCTATAACTCAAAGTCTGGGTCAGGTATTTGCTGATGAAAAGATCACCTCACTGTCAACACCGCAGGTAGAAATTATATCTACTAACTATGCAGTGTCTGGTTTAAAAGAGGTGGCTGTTAAGTTTAAGGCAACCCTAGATACATATAAAGCAGAAAAAATAGCCGATCCATCTAAATTTGGCAAGCAGTTTGAGCCTAAAAATATAGAAACCAGTGCCAGTAAAAGACTTGATGATTTTCTGGAATCAGAAAGGGCAAGGCTGGCTTCTTTTATAGAAAAAGATGAGAAATCAAAAGTAGAGAAAGACGACAGGGTTGAGATTAACTTTGAAGGGTTTCTAAATGGTGTTAAGCATGAAAGATTAACTTCAAAAAATTATCCGGTTGTTTTGGGTCAAAGGTTTTTACTGGAAGATTTTGAGAAAAATCTGGCAGGCATGAAGAAAAGGGAGAAGAAAAAATTTCAACTTACTTTCCCCTCTGACTACCAAGCCAAGGAATTTGCAGGCAAGACTGTGGAGTTTGAGATAGAGGTACTGAGTGTACAGGAGGTGAAAAAACCCAAGATGGATGACAGTTTTGCAGAAAAAGCAACAAAGGGAGAGTTTAAGACCCTTAACGAGTTTAAATCTACAGCATTAAAGTATTTTGAAAGTGAAGAGAGGAACAGGCTGTACATGCAACTGGTCAATGAGTTTCATAAGTATCTGATAGATAATTCTACGCTTTCTATACCAGATCAATATATTGAAGAAAGATTTTCCTCTCATTTAAGATCCTTGGAGGAAAACTTGAAAAGAAACAATCAATCAATAGATCTACACATAAAGCAAAGGGGTACCACAAGAGAAGAGTTTGAATCAGCAGAAAAAGAACGAGTTTTAAATGATATCAGAATATTTCTAATTTTTGCAGAAATTATAAGCAAAGATAACTTAAAAATGACTCCAGAAGAAGAGGCTCAGCTTAAGAGCATGATCGCTTCTCAGGGAGAAAAAGAAGGAACACAGGAATTTCAAAACAGATTAAACCAAGCAAGAACAAATGCATTTTTTCAAAAGGTCTATAATAAATATATAGGTAAACCTGAATAAAAATGGGTTCAATATTTTTAACTAATCCGCTTACAAAAGAAGATTATAAAGATTTAATGGTTGGCAAATTAAGTGAATCCGGGTATTCATATGCTACGCTGGCAACCGAATTAAATGTTTCGGATAGAGTTGTAGAAAAGATACTGCATGGAGAGTTTGAGTCTTTTCCGTCTGTCTACATAATTCATTTGATAGATCAGATCTCAAAAAAGCTGAGCGTTAAAAACCCCTGGATCAAAGATTTTATTTTAAGGTCTAAAAAACCCGGTCCTGCTGGCTCGAGTGCTACAATAAAGTCAAAAAAGGGTATTTTTGTGCCAAAAATAATATCTATATTTTTTATAGGTATTTTTACCCTGGCTGGTACTGTATTTGTGTCTCAGCAGGTACTGTCTTTTGTGGAAGCTCCTGAGATAGAGGTTATATCACCAGACACCACCAGCAACGATATGATTCAGGAAGAGTTTACAACTATAGCGGGTATAACTGACAGGAAGGCAGAGGTTTCTATTAATGGGCAGAGTTTATCAGTAGGTCCCAACGGAGAATTTTCTCAAAGAGTCAGGCTCACACTTGGTTTAAATAGCTTCATAATAGTTTCCAAGAATGCTCTTGGCAGAGAAAGTAAGGAGTCCCTGGTTGTAACATACAATCAAGATAAATCGGAGAATCAGGAGAAAGATTTAGATATATCTATGATGGATGATTCGGCAGATGATGAAGCAGTAAAACCATAAAAGATCATGTAATTGACGGGTAAGGTTTCTAAAAAACAGAAAAAATTATTACTATCTGTTTTTTGCCTAGTCTTACTGGTTGATTTTTTAATTAAATTATTATTAAACCTTTCCCAGGAAAACAGTTTAATCTACTCAGATTCACACGAATCCATGCTTTCTGCTCATTTCTTTTTGAATACTCTAAATTTTGATGGTATCATGGGTGAGTATGGCGACTACTTTCACCCTTTTTTTTATTCCAGAATCGGGCATGCAGTGTTTACTGTCCCGTTTTTATTTTTCTTAGACTTTAGTTCGGCCGCCTTGATTTCCGGTGTATTTTTCAGCTCTTTTTTTGTTGCAAGCGTATTTTTACTTAGTACCAAGTATATAAAAAATACTGGAATGTCTGTTTTTTTAGCTTTTCTGGTGTCTTTAAGCCCTGCAGTGCTTTTGTGGGATCATTTTTATATTTCCAACTTCTTAGGGGGCGCGTTTTTTTTATTATTTTTATATTTTTTCTATGAAGATTCTTGTTTTGGGCACAAAGAAGGCATAAAAGATGCTGACCAGAAAAATACTATCACGGCACAGGAGGTTAAAAAAAGTGTATTACCACTTATATTCCTGACTCTTGCGTCAATAGTACGGTTTGAATTTTTGTTTCTGGGTATATTTTTTGTTTTAATATATAAAAATTACATACACACACTTTTTTATTTTATAACTGTTATACTTGGTTATCTTATAATTTTCCTGTATTTTTCGTTAAGTCCGCAGGAATATTTAAGCTCATTCTTAGATCATTTTACTAATATTAAGCAGTATGCACCCCTTTTGTTCTCCGCTGTATTATTGGTTAGTAGATTTTTATTTGATATTGGTTTTTTGAAAGGGTTCATCTTTTACTCAATTTTATTTTTAAGCCCTGTTCTAGCGTTTCTAGGGAGCATTGGTATAGAAGTATCAAATTCCACCAACACTTCTAGGCTTTTGGATTTTGAGTTTTTTGAATATTTCTGGCTGGGTATAGCACTGGCTTTACTGATTTTAGCTGTGGGGATTTATAAAAAGGACATATGGCTTCTGGGTCTTTTGTCTATGGTAATATATGCATATTCTTTTTATCAGTGGATAGATGGAACAGAAAGCAGGTATGCAGTGATTCTGGTGTTTTTTATAATGGCAGGCTTTTTTGTATCTATGCAGAAACTGTTTTCTTTTCCCAGGTATACGGTGACCCATGAACTATCCAGCTCTTTATCTTTGTCATTAAAGGGTAGTAATCGTAATATGGGCAGTAATGGTACACTTGTATCCAGGGTGTCATTTTTGCGTGATGCTCTGGTAATTGCCTTTCCTGTTTTTTTTGTTCTTAATATCTATACAACTCCCGCTACCAGTCTTTCTAAGCAGGATATCACGCTGGATATCTTGAATCAGCCTAGCTTGTTTGAGTGTATACCAGAAAATTCTCTGGTTTATGTTTCATACCCGGAAACAGTTTTCCTGGAGTCTCAAAAAAGAAGCATGAACTGGTCTACAAGGAAGATGGGTACGGAATATCCAACATTTACTCCGCCACAGGTTTTTAAAGAAGATCTGCAGGTAGAAAAATACTACTTATTTGATAAAAGCATGGGAACAGAGTTAGAAGAATTTAAAGGTGAGACAAACTCCAGAGAAGTGTGTGAGTTCAGTTTAAATTCAATATACAGATTGTCTACCGAGACCATACTTATTGATAAGGTAATTGTACTAAAGGAGGAATAGTGTAAAAATAAGCAGGTTGAGTCAGCTCATAAGCTTTTTGAAAAATAATCAGATTACACTTGCATGGCTCTTTTTGTCTAATATTGCCGCTGCCTTTAATTATTTATTCCAGTTTTTAAACCGATTCCACCTGCCAGATTCAGATTTTGCAGACCTAGGGTCTCTGGCAAATATACAGCTTGTTTTTACTTCTCTTTTACTCATACCTTTTGTTGCAACTGCCACTGAATTTATGAAGACAAAAAAAGAGGAGAGACTGAATGAGCTTTTTACAGCCACATTTATTATTTCACTGTTTTCGGGTTTGCTAATAATTATTAGCTCGTTTTTCAGCCAGGAGGTTTTTAATATATCAGACCAGTGGAGTGTATTTATGGTTGGCCTGAGCATTATATTTTTAGGTATACCTGTAGTTTTGATGGGCATACTAATGGGGCTGGAAAAATTTGTAAGTGTAGGGTTTTTAAGAATTGTAGAGCCATCTGTGAAGGTTCTGACGGCCACACTCGCCCTTATTTTTAACTTTAGCCTGTTTTATATCTTTGCAGGAGCACTCGTTGCCAGTGTTGCTGCTTTGGCAGGATTTTTGTTTGTGTTATATAAAATAAAAAAGCTGCCCAGACTGGATTTTAAAGGTTCGTTTAAAACACTCTCACAATCTTTTTATAATGCTCGTTTCCAGATATTTTACTTGTTTGGTATTACCCTGTTTTATACTGCTGATGTTATACTTGTAAATATTTTTGCACCCAAGGACATTGCAGGTCGTTATGCCACGCTAAGCCTGATAGGTAAAATCATTTTTTTTGGGGCAATGCCGGTGACTCAGGTTTTTTATAATCGTTTTCTGGAAAAGACATCCTTAAGAAATCTTATTCGCAGTAATTTGTATATCATCACTCTGGTGCTTATACCATTTTTACCTTTAATTATTTTTCCTGAAACAGTGAATATTATTTTTCAGGCGGATGTTAGTATATCATCAGAGGAGATCAGAGTATTTGTGACCGGTGCCACTTTGCTTACAATTTCTTATCTGAATGGTCATTTTTTGGTAGCCTGTAAGAATATTCTTGGCTTTTTGTTTATTCCAGCTTCTTTTTTTGTGTTTCTAGGGTGGATAGTGGTCAAAAATAATTCTCTACTGGATCTGTCTATTGGATATAGCATCTCCAGCACTCTGCTTCTTGGTGGGCTTGTGTTTATGTCTGCCTACTGTGCCAGAAAAAATATCAAATATAGTTAATCTAAAAACAGTCCCTTTAGAATAATGAGTTTTTGGAAATGATACAAGAAATTAATCATGGTGGTCTTAATAAAATGAATCTCCATTCTTCATTTGTATAAAATAATAGGGTACATCATAAAAAATCGTCCTTTTATTTCTACCTGTAATCTTTGTATTCAACCCCCCACCCCCACCCCCACCTTTAAAAACCTTAAACAGATATTACTATGCTCTATTATTATGAACTATAATTCATAATGATTAAATACTTTTAAACCTTGAGTTTTTTGACCTTTGTCTTCAAAGATTTCTTGTTTAATCTCACGGATGTATTTGTCCGGAGTCTACTTGGGGAAGGTTTAACCTGGCACAGAGAGGGTTAGCTTTGTACCTTCTCTTCCAGGGATTGAGAGTGTTGTGACCAATATTCAGCAACCGGGACACTTCTGCTGTTTTTTTTCTTTTTATCAGAGATAATTTCCATTGCTCTACCAGTGCAGGTCGTTTGAATATCTCATAGAGATTTCCAATTACTTCAAACTCAGAGTGTGTCATTAGTGAAAGGGGTATAAGTGATATAGCATTGAACCCCATTCCCTTAAGATAGAGGTGTAGTGCTTTTCTTTTCA
>CAYMEI010000036.1:0-8676 GCA_964389605.1 uncultured Candidatus Saccharibacteria bacterium
ACACAACAGTGCCTGCACTGTAATGTCTACAGGTTTATTGTAAGAGGTCTGTTGTGCAACCTGAAGAAAGCAGAGTACAGACCTCTTAGCCCAGAAGCAAGGTGACGCATCTAACTTGTGGAAAATGATGAATAAGGTCCAAAGAGAATCATTTATCCAAACGACAAAAGAACGAAACCCGGTAAAGGGCAGGCAGAATGCAATACTTCACGGGGAGCTTAATCAGATTGATACGGGCTCAGACACTCTGCCCGAGAGTCTACTGTGCCCAAAAGACAGTGTCAGATCAGGGAATTTATAGACTAAGTTTTGTGACTTTGCCAGAGTTATAAATAAGGACAGAAAACCAAGAGAATATTTGCCAATACTACAAAAACACTTAAAAGTTAAATGAAATATGAAAAACTCAGCAAAAATATTAATAGCAAGTGTATGTTCTTTAGTCTTGCTAACCGGATGCCTTGGCTCCTCTGGTAATCCAATAGAAGGTGAATGGGAAGTAATTGATACATCTTCAACGGAACTACCAGAAAACATGACACTAATCATATCAAGTGATGCAGTCAAGACAGAAATGGCTATCAACAACCCTGGATCAGATAAAAATATGACCGTATCAATTGAGTTTGACTACAAAGTTATAGAAGAAGACGGAAATGAATTTACTCTGGAACCATCTAACTTTACAGGGGATGTAGATGGGGGCTCTTTAACCGAAGAACAGAAGGAAGAAATGAACAGGCAGATGATAGAGGATATGGAGACAGGTGCAGATGAAAAGACAATAATGAGGGTCAATGATGACAAGGATAGACTCTTTTGGTCATATGCAGGCGGGGATGAGCTGGAGTTTAAGAAAGTATAAAGTAGATCAGATATTGTCTGATCCTTCATTTAATGATGTACTTTATTCAATGACGAGATTTACATTTTTAAAAAGGCATGCCTTTTAATATCTGTTTTGTGCTTAAAGTAGCCCTTACTTTTTGATACAAGCTTTTACAGTACACAGTAGTTTGTGTATCGTAGTATTTATGCACTTAGTGCAAGAGGCCTAGTATTCTGTTTTATGATACTGTGTTTACTTATCTAGATATATGTGTAAAGACATGGGAAGGGGTGCTACTGATGTGAGGGAAGTAAGATTTAATCTACCTGAACTAATCTTGTGAAGGTTTCATAACAATCAGAGATGATTGTTTCGTGGTCAGAAGATTGTTTTTCTGCGTATTTTATTAATGCTAGTAAATCCTATTGTGTCTTGGTATTCATTATGATTTTCTGGGATTTAACCATACTCCTGATCATTCAGGTTCCGCCTGTACTATTAGCCTTTTTTCTGATGTTCCGGGTGGGTCACAGGTAATTATTGTAAGACCCCTACCTCCTTCAGAAATTCCAGCACTCTTATCCATATACTCTACATCAGAAGGAGAAACGACAATCTTGTTTTTAACTTTATAGTTTTGTGGGGCTCCATTATTGTTAACTGTTACTATGTCTCCATTGTTGACTTTGTGCAGATTTTTAAAAACTTCGTCATGGCTTCCTGCTGGTACTCCTGCTGGTCTGCTACTATGTCCAGATATTACTACATTTCCTTTAGAATTAATATCTGCCCCGTTATCAATGATAGTGGGTCCTTTTTGCATATTGTTTATCTGTTCATTTGGATCAAACATGCTGCTCTTAGAGGGTAGGGGGGCTTCTATGCCTACAGAAGGTATTGAGACACTTGTATCGGATTGATTACTTTTGTTAATAGTAGTGGCTTTGCCTGGGTTTTTTTGAACCGGCAAAGTATACTCCGTTTGAGTTTTTTTCTCTTTAGCCATATCTATTTCCGGGTTGCTGTTATTTTCTGTAATCACTTCTGTTTTTATTCCAATGGTGTTCACCTTTTGTACTGGTGTATCTGTCTTTTTCTCTACTTTTTTCTTGCTAACTTTAATCTTTTGTGTTTTTTGTTCAGGTTCCTTTGTAGCAACAGCGGCAACGCTTACCTGTAGGGTTTCTTTTGGATTATCACCGTTAATATTGGCAGTTTTTTGGCTTAAATCCAGTCTGTGCTCATCCTTTCTGGCTTTTGCAGGTGTATTACCCATGGCAGGAGGTGCACCGATCTTGTTTTGGTCAGGTTCTGTATTTGTAGTATTATTAACCACAAAAAATCCACTATTGCGATCAAAATAATTTAGTACTGGCGACAAATTATCTGAAGTTAACAGTTTTTTTTTCTCTGTGCTTACCTGCTCCCGGTTCTGTAGATAATTTAATAAAGAAGCATTCTCATTGCCTTCAGATATATTGTAGCTTTTTGTATTTTTTATACTTTCCCCTGTTTTTTGATTGTCTTGCTCGGTGGTTATCGCTGTAAGACTCATGCCTAGAAAAATGGCAAATAATAAAAATTGCGCCTGCTTTTTCATTTTGTATTTGTTTTATTTATTTTTTATTTGTGGATTTATTTTTGTTTTTTAAAATCCTCCAAGTATTATATAATTAAAATAGATTTTTATCAATTAATTGAAGTATGATAAAATTAATCTCTTTAAATTTCTGGAACGGTAATTTTTATGAGCAGGCTATTGATTTTTTCAAAAAAGAAGCCTTCGATGTTTTGTGTCTGCAAGAAGTTACCAGCTATCCAGTAGAAAATAGATTTGGCTCTCTTGAGAGGCTAAAAAAACATCTAGGGGAGGAGAATTATAAGTTTTTCTACTCTCCTACCTGTAAGGTAGAAAATAACTCAGAATCTTTTTTTAGAGGTAATTTAATAGCCAGCAGGCTAGAACTTAGAAATATGAAGATGCTTTTTTTATATAAAGAATTCTCTGTTTTAAAAGATGATGATGAACCAAGAAATGTTCAGATGGCTGAGTTTGTCTTTAGGGGAAAAAGATTTACGGTTTTAAATACACACTACCCTGCTCTTAATGATGATATATTAAAACTGGATATATCAAGGAATATCTTGGATTTTTTATTAGAGGGTAGTTCCAGAGATATGCCAGTTATTATATGTGGAGACTTTAACAGTCCCTTAAATTCAGATCAGATTAATATATTTGAAGAGGCAGGATTTTTAAATTTATGCAGAATACACAATGTAAAAACTACAAGAAATATTTTTGCAACAGGATATGGGGGCGTTGATGATTATATTTTTACCAAAAACCTAGAACACAAGCATTTTGAAGTTAAAAAAATTGATGTCTCAGATCATTATCCGCTGGTACTGAATATGTAGAAATATGCGTGGTCACTTTTTTGCTTCAAACTCCCTTTGAGCTCCTGCTAACCATTCCCCTAACTGTTCCATTGTACTTGTCCCTTCTGTGCTGGCAATGTCTTTTTGTATGCTTTGGGACAATAAATGTATTTTCTGCTGAAGGTCCTGCATGACTTGCTCCAGCTGTTTTTTGCTCATACTTGAATATGTGATGGAGTCAACCATTAGTAGTAAGTAGTATAAGTATGATACACCCAATAATTGTGTTTATTGTGTAGATCAGGTTTCTTGTGCGTTCTGCGTGTGGGACCAAGGGTACAACTACATATTATTTGTAATTTCTCCATTGTGTATAGTTATACTGAAAGATTAGGAAAATCAATCAAAATATTTAAAAAGTATTTGAAATGCCGAGTATAGATGAACTTCAAAATAACAATTTTATCCAAGAAATTATTGGTTTTGAGTACTTAAAAAAACTAATTGAATACAAGCAAAATATTAATCCAGATTTTGAAATAAATCATTACATAGGATTTGAAATATCCGGGAAGCCTCACCTTGGGACAATTTTTATGACTTTTTTAACTATTCAAGAGCTTAGAAAGTTTGGAATAAAATGTATTTTATGGTTTGCAGATTGGCACTCTTTGTTAAATGGGAAGCTGGGGGGAGATCTGGATAAAATCCGAAATATGGCAGAAGGAGAATTCAAGGATGTGTTCTTGCGGGGTGCAAGTATTTTTGGGCTAAAAGAAGGTGAAGATTTTGAAGTAATTCTTGCATCTAAGTTGTATACCCAAGAATACTGGTTGTCGGTTTTAGATATTTCCAGAAATTTAACTTTGTCTAGAGTTCAGAAAAGCTCCACAATAATGGGTAAAAAAGAAGGTGATATGCAGAATTTTGGTCAATTGATGTACCCCCCAATGCAGGCGGCAGATATATTTTTACTTAATGCACATATTGCACATGCCGGGATTGATCAAAGATCAGTACATGTAATTGCCCGCGAAGTTGCTCCAAGTCTTACATTTGGGAAATTGCAACTAAGAGCAAGAGTGAGACCTCAGATATCTGCTCCTGATACACTTGATGTATCCGGATATTATAAAGACATGGCATCAGAGGTGTTATTAGATGAGAATCAGGAAGATAATACTTTAGACACAGAAAAGGAGTTTGTATTAAAACCCATTTGTTTTCACCACAAACTTTTACCCGGCCTTTTGCCTCCCCCCAAGTGGCCAATGACAGAAGAAGAAATGGAAGAACATGCAGTAGATTTAAAGATGAGCAAAAGTAAGCCGGGGAGTGCCATATTTTTTACGGACACCAAAGAAGAGATTGAACAAAAAATGAAGAATGCCTTTTGCGCAGAAGGGGAGACAGGATACAATCCAGTTTTACAGTGGGCAGAGTTGATATGTTTTAATATGGGAGAGAAAGTGTTACACATAGAAAGGCCAGACAAATGGGGAGGAAATAAAACATATACAGATTTTGAATCTCTTAAGAATGATTTTGCCAGTAAACAACTACACCCGCTAGATTTAAAGCAGGCTGTTTCCATGTCTTTAGTGTATATACTGCAGTTGTAAAAATATAATCCAGTTTCAGGATTTGTGTCTGCAGTTTTCATAACTCTCGTCGTTTTATTGTGTTTATTTTATACACGCCTGCCCAGATTTACACCTTATGTATATGCTTTCTTTGAAGTAAATTCCCACTTCTTCTGTATATTCAATGTTTAATCTGTCCAGACTGTTGATAAACTGATCAATCATATAATCAGGATTCAGTTCTATATATGCTTTAATTCTTGTTCCTGTATTTAAAACAAAATCAATTATTTTACCTTTCTGTCCTAGATTTATATGTACATCAACCACAGAATAATTAGTTAAAGATTTGATTTCTCTGGAGAATTTAATATTAAAATCAACAAGATCCGTGTCAATAATCAAATTTTTAGTGCTTGTCTCCGCTATTTCTCCTTCTGCAATCATAATGGGTATGTCCATCTTTTGAGCCTCCTCCCGACTTACTGTCCCAAGCTTAAAACCTTCGTTAGATACTGTGATATATTCTTCTCCTGACTTGAAAATTAAAACCGGATTTGCTTTTGTGAGATTAAGAGTGAGTCCCCCAAAAATACCTTTTTTGACCTCAACAGATTCTATGATTCTGTGTTTTTGCTTGAGTGTAGATTCAACTGTCTGTTCATTTATAAATAAAGAATTATCTCCTTTTTCAAAAAATAAAAAATACCTCTGCTCCAGTATATCTTTAATGTCTGCATGAGCTTCCTGCTCTGTAATTACATCGTCTCCGGTAATTTTAATATTAGAGACACCAAAAAAACCTGAGATAAAAAATAGATATAAAAAAACAAGAATGGCTAGAACACTTGAGGCTATATAAAGATAGTTTACAACTGAAGAGGTGGAGTTTCTTCTTTTTATGACTGTTGTTTCTGTAATTTTAGCCACTGTTGTTTCCGTAACTGATATAAAACAAAAAAGGTAATTGCCAAAATATAAAACAAAAATTCTATATTCTGCACAACTAAAAGCCAGGGGCGATTTTCATTAAGATAAATTATCAGATCCTTAAAAAAACCATCTCTGGCAGGCTCAACCACTATCTGCAATCCCAGACTCGAAAAATCCAGGACAAAAAACACAGGAATGCTCCAGTATCTGTCAATAAACAGTTTAATAGACATTGCCTCAGATAAATCTACTTCTGTATTATTTATTACTAGGTCTCCTATATATAAATCCCCCCTACTCTCAAACACCATGTATTCAGTGTTAAGCAGTTTTTTTTGTGTAGTATGGGTAAAATCCAAAGATCCTAGGTCTGTTTTAATGGTAAAATCGTTTACTGTGCCACCAATTTTCCATAATGGCTGATTGTTGAATACTATGTATCCTTTGGATATAATCCTAGCTTCCGATTCCAGTCCAAGACCTTCCTGATAAGCTTTTTTAAACGAGTCACTTTTCCTGAAAATAATTTCCGACCCACCCAGAGAAAACCGGATATTCCGATCCAGATTTATTGGACTAAGGATACCCGCGGGGTCTGCAGATATTAATTCTGATAGCCCAAACCTTTTGTTTACCAGATTGATGCCTAGCAGATTTACACTTAATTGCAGTTTTATGTCCTGTCTCTGCGTGCCGTGTCTGTAGGTGTGGTCTGCAAAATTTAAAGGACTATAAAACAAAAAAAAGGTGCCTACCAAAACATTAATGCCTGCTAAAAACAAGTATAATAAGTGCACTCGTCTTTTATCTTATAGTGTTTTTGGGTTGCTTTTGAATAGCTTACTCATACCAAATCTTTTTATGATAAAACCTAAGGTTTCCGATCTGAGTCCATATGACATAATCAGGAATACTACCATACCCGACATAACAGAAATACCAGTCTGAAAGAATAAGTTTATAAATGTCTGATTGGTTAGGATATCACCAAAAATTCTGTCCCATAAAAATACAGTTCCATAAATAGTGGGGAGCATCATTAAGGATGCAAAAATAATTTTAGCAGATTCTTTCCATATTAAAGATACCTTAAAATCAGTAAATTTTTTAGATCTAATGTATAAAAACAAAAATTGTGTTAAATTGGAAACTGAATAAGCAAAAGATACCGTGAATATTCCTTTGCTTATACTTGTTGGCAGGCCAAATGTCATATTTTTGAAGGCATCATAAATAAAGTCTAGAAGGTCTGTATAAATCATTAAGTATCCTGTGATAATAAAGGATGAGTTAGACACGGTCCATCCAATTATAGGAATGAGTGAATTTTTCTGTGCATAAAATACTCTGTTCAGGATTAAGATCAAATTAAAAAACACCATAGAAACAGACATAATGGTTAAAGAGCCAAATACACCACGAGTGTCGTTCCATGTAAAACCTTCTATTCCATATGCTATTCTAACTATCTGAGCTCTGAGCGTTAAAAAAATCATAGTTACAGGTACTGTTAAGAACAAGGTATATGCAAAGGCTTTCTTAACTGCAGAAAAAATATTCCTGCCAACAAAATCAGTATAAAAGATTTGAGACAAAGACAGTGCAACAATCGAATGCGGAATTATAAATATTTTAGACGCAAGCTCAAAGATAGACAGTACACCACCACCCGACTGGTTGGCCAGATTTTTACTAAGTATATCCAGACCATTCCTAGAGATTATTGCAGTGGTAGCAAGTGGTGTAGCAAGTCTTAAAAACTCTCTGACCTCCGCATCTTTGAAGTTTATTTTTACAAATTTGAAACCGGGGGTTATCTGAACAGCCAGATGCAGGAGTGCGCCAATATTCGTAGCTATTATCAGTGCAGATATCCCAAAGGGTTCTAGCATCATACTTCCTGCAAGTAAGCTTATACTATAAAGTACGGGGGCAGTAGAATACCTTTTAAACTTCCCCTTTGCAACCAGCATAGCACTGAAAAAGGTAGAAAAACTTAAAAGAATAGCCTGAGGTATTAAAAGCAGACTGATGGTCTTGAGTTCGGCAAATTGTTCTGCATTGTAATTAGGTGCAATAATCCTTAAAAAAGGATCTATGAATATAGTTGTAATAAGCAGTAGAAATAATAAAAATACAGCCAGCAGACTGATTATCTGTGAAGAAAACTTTTTGAGTTTATTTTCAGTATCCTGATTGCCAGATTTTAATAATCCGGAAAATATCGGGAGAAAAGCAAACATCATAACAGACTCTGATGCAATTGAATAAATAGTCTCAGACAGTGTGTAAGACGAAACCAGCATGTCTCTTTCTACTGAGGATGCCCCAAAGTATCCAACCTGTATCCTGTCCCTGAAAAACCCAAGTAGCTTTATTAACACCTGAGACATCACCAGAATTGCAAAAGAAACTATCCTTGAATCAACATTAATTTTTAGCTTCAAACTCAGCTACAGACTATAGTAAATTTAAAAAAATCAGAAGAAAATGTTTGGATTTTGATTTGTATTGGTTAAAAGTATTAGTGATGGAGGTTATAATTCTACTGACTATTTTATTTTTAGGAATTGGTTTTCTTGTTTCACTTTTTGTGCTTGGGGCAATTTTGTTTGTAAAATTTCTGGGGTGGATACTGTTTGGATTGATTGCCGGGTACATTGCATCAAAGATTCTTGGAGACAAAGGAGGGTTGATTAAAAATACGCTACTGGGTCTTTTGGGCTCTTTTATAGGTGGTGTATTGTTCGGCTTGCTAAACATAGAAGTAGAGGGAGGGTTAATATATGAATTATTTATAGCTGTAGTGGGTGTCATTCTACTTATTGGGGTTGGCAGGCTGTTTAAATAGTATTGAAGCATTATTGTTGGGTTCATCGGTCTTTAAATATATACCCCCCAAAAAAAACAAAACGCCCCTTTTTTAGTATAAGATGGAACATGCATAAA
>CAYMEI010000037.1:0-8657 GCA_964389605.1 uncultured Candidatus Saccharibacteria bacterium
ACTGTCAGAAATTAAAAATTGCCCAATCTCTAAGTTTACAAGTAATGCCAAAGTATTATTTAACTTATAGATTCTAACTGTCTTGCCTTGACAGGTTACGCATCCCAGACAATGTGTCCGTTTATATTGTGTCTTTTGTATGCTTTCAGTATATCTGTGCAAAACTTTAAAAGCTCCTGGTTATTTTCTTTTTTAGCCAGTTCATACATTCTGATGAACATTTTCTTTCCTGTCTCGGTCTGCTTTAGATTTTTTTTAATAAAATTGTGCTGAGCACAAAGTGTCTGACCATTTTCAATATCTGAAGTTCCACCCAGTGATCTGGGTTTTATGTGATCAATATGTAGTTCTACACCATCTGTTTTTCCTTTTCCGCATATTACACACTTAAAATCATCTCGTTTTAAAATCTTATCTTTCTGTTCTTTTGTAAAGTCTTTCAGCTCTATGTTTTTAACATTATCAGGGTCATATCTGTAAACACCTTTTTTTACTTTTACCAAAAAACCTTCTTCGTGAAGATTTCTGATAGATCTCCAGATGTCTCTAGGTTTTTTGCTTTATAATTGCATATATTCAGATTCAACCCAGCCAACTACTGGCCCGTGTGAGATATCTTTGTTGGGATAATTTTTAAAATACTCTACAATCAGATCTTTTATTGATGTCCGCTTTTGCTTCATGCTAATTTATAATCAAGCAGGCCAGGTTGATTAATCTTGGCTTCGTTTTGTAGCCTGTTTATCGCTATATCACAGTATCCTTTATCAATTTCAACTCCAACCCCTTTTCTTCTACTATTTAAATGGGCAGCTATCAGTGTAGAACCACTTCCTAGGAATGGATCCAAAACAGTATCCCCAACAAAACTGAAAAGCTTTATACACCTTCTGGGTAGTTCTATGGGGAAAGGTGCTGGATGTCCTCCCGCACCCTTCTTGCTTTGCCCATTAAAAGTCCACACACCATTAGTCCAATCCATAAATTCCTGCTTTGTAATATCATTCTGCCTGCTCCCGCTTGTTTTCTTCCAGCTGGTCTTATACAAAACCAGAATAAGCTCCACCGGTGCAATTACATATGGTGCAGATGCTGACATATAAGAACCCCATGCAGTTCGTCTTGATATATTGCCTTCATTCCAGATAATTGTTGAGTGGTAGTTCCGTCCAGTTTGTTTTGCTATAGTAGTTAAATCTGCACCTACAGACTTTTGTCCACCTTTGTTTTTATCGAGCGGAATATTGAGCAGGAAGCGACCATCATTTTTGGTTAATTCAAAACACTTCTGCATCCACTTTCTGCTAAACTCCAGATACTCCTCATAGTTCAAATCATCCGAGTTGGAGTTATAGTGTATATCCACATTGTACGGAGGTGAGGTAACCGTTAAATCAATAGATTCTTTTGGTATAGATTGTATGTTTAGAAAATCTTCATTTAAAATTGATGTATCTCCACATTGATAATACAGTTCTTTTTTATCTAAATCATTGAGGTGGTTGCTTGCTGGAGGCATCGGTTAAATATTGATAGATTTTTTGAAAAAACATAGAGATAAATTGAAAACATTGCGGATTATCTTAGTTTTTTTCAGGTATGAGCAAAGATAAAATAGACCAGCAGAAATCCAGCCTTCAGTATGAAAAGCAGGGTTTTTATGAGTTTAAAAAAGGCAAGGAAAAAGAAGTGGTCAGTTTTTCTGAAGACTACAAGGCTTTTTTGGGTCAAAACAAAACAGAGATTGAATGTGGCAGATTTATTTATGAATTTGGGAAAAATAAAAAATATGAACTTATTGATTTAAAAAATCATACCACTGCCAGAAAATCTAAATCAGGCACTTTTTATGGTCTTTTTGAAAGAAAGGTGCCTTTTTTGGCCAGAACAGGTAAAAAGCCTGTTACTGATGGAATAAATTTTATATTTTCACACAGTGACTCACCAAGAATGGATCTAAAGCCTGTAAGTTTATTTGAAGAGGGTGGTCTTACTCTTTTTAAAACTCACTACTACGGAGGAATTAAAAAGTACTTATGGGTAACCCAGCCAATGGCAATTCACGGAACATTCTTTTTAAAAGGCGGAAAGACTGTGGATATTGTAATTGGTGAAGATAAAGATGACCCGGTTTTTACAATATCCGATCTTTTGATCCATTTAAGCAAATCAAGAATGGAAAAGGTTGCCAAAGAAGTAATAAGCGGAGAAGAACTGAACTTAATTGTTGGATCACTTAAGACAGACAAAGATATTAAAAATCCTTTTAAAGAGCTTTTTCTTGAAAAACTCAACAAAAAATATGGAGTAGTAGAAAAAGATTTTTTGAGCAGTGAAATAGAAATTGTGCCAGCCATGGAACCAAGAGACCTTGGGCTGGACAGAAGCATGATATTTGCATATGGGCATGATAATAAATCAAGTTGCTATACATCATTTAGAGGATTAATAGATGCAAAAGAGTGCTCCAGATTTTCTGTAATGCTATGGTTTGACAGAGAAGAGATTGGCAGCAATAGCATAACAGGTGCCGATTCAAATATTATAAGATTTGTAACAGGAAAACTGCTTGAATCCCAAGGTGTAGAACCAACCGAAATGAATATCTCGCAAGTTCTGGCCAACTCTAATGCACTGAATGCCGATGTATCTAATTTACACGATCCAACATATTCCGATGTAGATGATAAACTTAATGTATGTGAAATAAACAAAGGAGTAAATATAACCAAGTGCACAGGTTCTGGCGGAAAATACAGGGCAAATGACGCACAGGGAGAAATCATGTCCAGAGTTATAGAAATACTGGATGATCAAAGAGTTAACTGGCAGGTCAGCACACTTGGCAGACTGGAGGCTGGAGGTGGCGGAACCACCTCGGTTTTTGTGGCAAAAAACCTTATTAATTCTGTTGATATTGGAATTGGTGTCTTAAACATGCATGCAATGCAGGAAATAGCTTCCAGGGCGGATGTATTCTCGTGCTATGAAGCATGCAAAAGCTTTTATGAAAAATTTTAAAGCCCTCAGTGTACACTATATTTTATCAAAAAAATATTGTCCGCACTGCAAAAGTCTCAAACAAAACAATGGACTGCCAATAAATCAAAGAGTTTCAAAAAAAGAATTTTACAGTATAGAGTGAATTTGATTTGCAGGACTACAAAGTAAAATCCTATCTAACTGAAATATGTAAGGGTGTACTTAGTCCTGTTGAAATTAAAACCTGGATAAACCCCTTAAAAATTGATCCTGAGGGTGGGATAATAAAGATTTTTGTTAAATCTGAGTTCATAAAAGAATACTTTAAAAAACCCAGATTTAACAACCTGTTTATTAAGGTTTCGGAGATATTTAAAAAACCTTTTGAAATACTGGTTGGAAACGAGAAGCATGAGGTTTTTCCTGTAAAAAACTCAAGACCCGCTATTTCTACAGAAAAGTTTTTTAAAACCACAGAAAATGATAATGCCATAAAGGCATTAAAGTTTTTTATACAAAATGATGTTAGAAGTCTGAATATTCATGGCTCAAGCGGAGTGGGAAAGACAGCTCTTATAAGTATTTTTGCCAAAAGAGCCAAGCTTACCGTACATGACACAAGAGATTTTATAAAAGAGTGCTTTGATGAAATTAAATTTGATAAACCAAAAAAAGAAAGCACTCTTTTTGACCAGAAAATAATAATTCTGGATAATTTTGATACCATTGTCAGAAAGAACCTGGCACAAGACAAACTGTGCTATCTTTTTGATAAATTTAAAGAAAGAAAGTTCATTATACTTGGTCAAAAAAGAGCAGTTGATCTGGACATTTCCGGTTCTTTAAAAAATAGATTGCGCATGGGGCTGAGTGTCAGCATACCAAAACCAACAAAAACTACACTTAAAGATATTGCCAGATTAATGGGCATAGAAGGAGAATTTACAGATTTAATAGACCTCTTTTTTGCCTATAAAACAAATCAGTTTAAGGCTTCAGTTGGGCAGAATAATGCACAAGCATTTGTTGCAGAGTTTTGCAAAATTAACAATTTAAGTGTTTCGAAAATAAAAAATGCAAAAAATAAAAAACTGAAAACAGAGCTGATTTTAAGGCTAAGGGAGCTTGGGTTTACAGTAAGAGACATAGCCGATAGCCTTGGCTTAAAATCTCATGGCACAGTTATTTATGCCATAAAACAACACCAGAAACAGCAGGATCTGACCAAAAATTTGACCACTGTAAGCTCCGCCCTTGCAGAAGATACAGGCATTGCCTGATCTTGAAAAAATATTTCAGTGGTCAATAAATACCTGTGCGGTCAAACAGATGCAAAAAATGAGTCTTTGACCGAGTATAAAAAACTTGACCAAGAAGGGTGGGCAAATTAAAATACGATAGTTACAACAAAATAAATACATTTGACCGTGAATTTTACAGTTAATAAGAATATATTATTAAAATATATAAATCTATTACTGGGAGTAACCGCCAGTAAGAGTACAGTGCCTATCTTGGAAAAGGCACTGTTTAAGATAGAAAAAGAAAAAGTGACACTTTTAGGGACAGATTTTGAAAGAAGTATAAAAATTTCTTTTTCTGCAAAGGTAGAAACAGAAGGAGAATTTGTGGCCGACCCAAGACGGATAAAAGCACTTACAGAGTATGATTCACAAATTCACGACCTGACACTTTCTTTGAGTGATAATAGTTTGCTTATCAGGTCTGACGATGGATCTATGGAGGCTGATTTGGGTACTTTTGACCCGGAAGAGTTTCCTTCGGAACCCGCTTTTACACAGGAGTACGAATTTCTGGTAAAAGCAGAGGAGCTGAATAGGGCAATTGGAGCGGTAGAATTTGCAGCTGCATCGGATTTAACGAGAGTAGAATTTAATTCTGTTTTTTTTGATTCGGGTACAGATTATTTTAATCTGGTATCCACAGATTCTATTGTGCTGGCCAAAACAAAAATACCGTGTATAAACAGTGTATTTTCTTTTATTCTTCCTATAAAATCTGTAAGAATGCTTAAGAGTTTTTTTACAGAAGGAGATATTTCTATTCATGTATCTAAGAATCTGGTGTTATTTAAGGGAGATGATTTAATCTTTACATCCAGAATAATCGACGGGAAATTTCCCGACTATGAAAGGGTTATTCCCAAGAGCATATCCAATAAGGTTGTACTGAATGCTAAAGACCTGTCACAGGGGGCAAAATTAATACAAGGCTGGGGTCAGCAGAATCAGGGTATTAATTTAACTGTAAATGCAGAAAAAAAGACTCTGGTTTGCGAAAGTGATAAGGGCCATGGGCATGTCAGTAAAAAAATTAATATACAATCTGCCGATTCTGATGTAAAAATCAGGTTTTATGTAGATAAGCTGTTAAGTGTTTTAAAAAATATGAACGGAAACATTGAGGTAATGTTTTCTGATGAAGCTCAGCAGGTTTTAATAAAGGATACAGAGGCTGATAGATCAGAATATGTTCTAATGCCACAAAGATCTGAATAGCCTGCCCTGTTTTCTCTATCCCCCTATCCATAAATTATTGTATTGCATTTAAAGGTATGTGTTGACTTCCCCTTCCCTGAAACAGTAAACTCTCCGCGCTCGCAGAACTGCTATGTACGGTCTTAGGCGGTTACGAGGTGGTAAATCAAATTACAGGATTTGACGGAGTATGGTTTGTAGCTTCACAGGGTAAATTAACTCAGATTTATACGAGCGGAAGAACTTCGCCCCTACAGTAACATTCTTAAGCAGAAATGGTGGTTTATGGGTAAGAGGGAGGTCCTTTCTGCAGGATGTGTGGCGTCAGATGTTTGTCTGTGCGTACCAGTATCCCCATAGCAATTCCTTGGTCTGGTGATACCCGGAATGGTCAAATTTTTGGCAGGGTATTTGATTTTATACACTAGGAATATTAATTCTGTGGCTTATTGAACTAAATCCTTATCTCATTTTTTTGTTTGTATATTAAGGCAGAAGGGGTGAAAAATCTTTTTCAGGGTATACTAATTGATAGCTCTCTTTATATTATTGTTTATAAATGAATTATCGAGATAGGCACCTTGGATCTTAATTAATTATCTAACTACATCAACCTAAAATAACCCCACAACCTCACCCTTATCATCAATATCAATATTTTCGGCGGAAGGGCTTGAAGGCAATCCGGGCATTCTTAATATATCCCCAGACATTACTACTATAAATCCTGCCCCGGAGTTAAGTTCAATATCCTTAACATTAAAAATAAAACCTTCTGGTCTTCCTAGGAGTTCTGGCTTGTCAGAAAGTGACTTTTGAGTTTTTGCCACACATATTGGCAATTTATCAAAGCCAAGCGATTGTATTTCCTTAATTTTATTTTTTGCTTTTTTAGAAATTTCAACACTTTTAGCCCCATAAAGCCTGGTTGCCAGTATATTAATTTTTTCTTCTATTGATTTTTCCCAATTATACAAAGTATTAAAAGTGCCAGCTTTTTCTGTGGCAATAGAAACTTTTTCAGCCAATTCCAATCCTCCCTGTCCGCCTTTTTCCCATACTTCACTTACTGCACACTCAACTCCTGCCTGGTTACAGAAGTCAGCGATCATATTTATCTCTTTTTCTGTGTCTGATAAAAATTTATTAATTGAAACAACAGGGGTTATCCCAAACAGCTTTATATTTTCTATGTGCTTCTGAAGGTTACCCAGCCCATTTTGTAGTAAGATCAGATCTTCTTGAGTTAAATTTTTTAAATCTGCCCCTCCGTGATATTTTAAGGCTCTAACCGTAGCCACCAGCACAATCGCGTGAGGTCTCAGACTAGAATAACCACACTTGATATTACAAAACTTTTCTCCCCCCAGATCAAACCCAAAACCTGCTTCTGTTACTACATAATCTGCGAGAGAAAGACCTGTCTTTGTAGCCACTATGGAATTTGTACCCTGGGCAATATTTGCAAAAGGACCACAGTGCACAAGAACTGGATTTTTTTCCAGCGTTTGAACCAGATTGGGCTGTATTGCATTTTTTAATAACACTGTCATTGCACCCTGAATATTTAAATCTCTGGCAAATACAGGTTTCCCGTGATAGTCACTTCCAACAAAAATGCTCCCAAGCCTTGTTTTTAAATCCTGCAGATCTCTGCTTAAGCACAAAATAGCCATTATCTCTGATGCTGCAGTAATATCAAATCCTGTTTCTCTTGCAGTTCCATTACCTGCCCCAAGTCCTGTAATAATATTTCTAAGCGAACGATCATTTACATCTATACACCTCTTCCACTTAACGGATGAGGGATTAATTTTTACCAGATGATTTTTGTTATAAATTACATTATCAATAATAGCCGAAAGCAGATTGTGGGCTTTTTCAATAGCAGAAAAATCCCCTGTAAAATGCAGGTTTATATCTTCCATCGGAACCATTTGTGCATAACCTCCACCCGTTGCTCCGCCCTTGAGTCCAAACACAGGACCTAGCGATGGCTCTCTTAAAACACCTATGGTTTTTTTGCCCAATTTATTTAAGGCATCGGTTAGTCCAATAGAAGTAGTTGTCTTGCCTTCCCCCGCCGGTGTTGGGCTAATTGCAGTTACAAGAATGAGTCTGGATTTTCTGATCTTTTCTTCATCTATAAACTTTAGTGGAACTTTGGCTTTGTACTTACCATATAGCTCCAGATCTTCCTTTGGTATACCTGTTTTTTCTGCAATATCTTCTATGTGAGCTTTCTGATTTTTGCTGGATATCTCAATATCTGTCATCTGATTTTAAGCTAACTTTATGTTTAAAATAATAAATGTCCGTATCTAAAAATAAAAGATACATGCTCTATTCAACTAATTACCTGCATGCAAAATATTTTGAAAGAAAATTTAACCTCAGGTGTAGTAATAAATGAAGGACAAAAAAGTCCAGAAAAAGTAACTAACAAATTAAAATGAAGAAGAAAAATATTTTAAAAGCAATATCAATAGGGGCAATGGGTTTAACACTGGCAATATCTACAACCACAATAGCCAGCACAAACTCAGGCAAAGACATGACCTCTAAAAGTAGAGGTAGAGTCTTAGACGAAGAAACAAGAGAGGCTGTTCGGGAAGCAATTAAAGAAAATGATTTTGAATCTTGGAAAGAAGCTAGGCTAAAGGCGCTGGAAGAGAGATATCAGAAGGGAATAGACAGCACAAACGAGGATACTTTTGCACAGAAGGTAGAAAGATACCAGAAAATGTCTGAGCACAAACTGGCTATAGAAAGTGCTATGGAAAACCAGGATTACGATGCCTGGGTAGATGCAGTGGAATCAAGAGACAGATTTATGTCTCAAAAACTGCTGAATGCAGTATCAGAGGAAGAGTTTCCAAGACTGGTAGAAGCTTTTGAGCTGGCACAGGAAGGTCAGTTTGAAGAAGCTGATGAAATCAGGAAAGAGCTTGGGATTGGCGGTAAGATGAAAAAGCACAGACTACCAATGCCACTTCCACCCATAGGTGAATAAAATTGAATCATTGCTTATAATAAAAGCCTCCACTTGGAGGCTTCTGTTGTTTTTAAAGAGATTAATAATAAGGTCTTACAGAACCCACCCGATCCCAACCCCTTTACTAATCTCTTAATCTAAAGTCTTATAAAACCCACCCAAAATCTCCCAGAAACAGAAAG
>CAYMEI010000038.1:0-8497 GCA_964389605.1 uncultured Candidatus Saccharibacteria bacterium
CTATAAAACATTTGACAGCTGTGGATTCAGAGATTCTCTGATCACCTTCCACGAAATTTAACTTACAGTCTTTGCACCTGAGTCTCTGTTTCTCTCTAGCAGTATTGTTTTTAACTATGTTTAATGATTGGCATTTTTTACATACAGGCATGTCTAACTGATGGAGTGAGGTTATCTTTGTGTCAGGGGGGCTCTCTTTATTTTACTAAAAAACAGTTTCATTGCTGGTGATGTTTTGATAACATTGATGGAGTGTACTTTGATTTGTTGATTCTTGTATCCCTACGGGGAATCGAACCCCGGTTTGCGGGATGAAAACCCGCTGTCCTAGGCCACTAGACGATAGGGACTCAAATCATTTCTACAAAAAACATATACTTTGTAAATAAGCACTTTTATTTTATTGCCATTTATATATTTTACCCACTTTCTGGAAGTCAATGTATCTTTAGTATTAATCTGATATGCGTTAAAAATTATTTTTTCAGGGTGCATTATACAAGATCAGCTCACCAGACATATGATTCAAAGATATCCATTTATTTACATTGAATTCAATTATGGCCAGCCCGGCAGAATCAAATTTTGTAAATTTCTGGTTGCACAGGCTGGATGCTAGGCTGGCAATGGTTGGGTTGTGCCCAATAATCATAACAGAGTCAAACTCATCTGGTAATTCATAAACAATGTTCTTAATCTCTGGAGTGCTACCCTGGTATATTTTTTGCTCAAACTTTATTTCTGGTTTAATATTTGTATTATTTAGCATTATCTGCATAGTCTGGGATGTTCTTTGGGAAGGAGAGCATAGCAGTAAATCCAGCACGGACCCTCGCTCATTGAAAATTTCAGATATTCGTCTTACCTCCAGAGCTCCAGTTTCATCAATGACTCTGTCGTTATCTGTAAAGGTATTAAAATTCCATGGAGCATTGCCATGTCTCATAAGAAATAAGCTCTTCATGTAAAATATTTTTATCAAATAAAAAATATGCTAAAAGATGTGTGTGGGGCATGTGGCGGAACTAGGCAGACGCGCCAGGCTTAGAACCTGGTGGGGTAACCCGTGAAGGTTCGATTCCTTTCATGCCCACTTAATTAAATACTTTTAATTGACACTTTAAGTCCACTCAGTTGTTTTAAAAAATATAAAATTTTAGTAGATCCTCCATATCTATTGAGCATGAATACCTGCGTGTGCAGATTTGATCTTAATCTATCATTCAACAGTGATAAAATTTTTTTGAGTAGTACTGTGGAACTCAGGTACTTGTCCTGGAGGTTTATTATTAAACCAATTATATCAACCACAATTAGATGATTAAAACTAAAACCTGAATATAAAGCACTAATTACATTTTTAGAGTTCAGGGGTCTGAATGTGCTTATAGCGCCGACTTTTTGAAAGTCTGTACCAAACGGGTTTATCATTTTGGCGTATACCATAGGATTAAATAGTCCAATTCCATCAATTACCAAGGTTTTTTGTGGTAGTACTGAAAAAGCTTTCCTATGGGCAGAAAGATTTACATTAACCTTAGTTCCTGTAAAGAATGTCAGGCTATTCATTGTAGGATCTCAGACTAAAAACAACTTTTCCCTGTATTACAACATCTTCTGCATCAATAGGTCCAAAATCTTCATTTTCTGGCATTAAAAAGTACCTTCCATCAATTTTATCCAATCTTTTTAGTGTATTTGTATTATCTGACATTAGAGCTACTATAATATCTCCTGTTTCTGCTATTTGAGTTTTTTCACATATAATAATATCCCCATCAAGTATGCCTGCGTTTTTCATAGAAAACCCGGCCACCTTCAGGGCGAAGTTATTGTCGCTTAAATCCAGTAGCATATTCAAATCCAGCAAGGTGCCTGTTGGGTAAGCACTTATTGGGTTACCCGCCACTATTGATCCCAAAAAGGGTATTCTTAGGGTCTTCATGATTTTTGTTCCAACCTTTTGAAGCTTACCATATGGCTTGTAGTTTTGTGTTACAAAATATCCACTTCTCAGACCTTCTCTATCAACCAGGCCCTTGGACTCCAGACCCTTTAATACAACAGATATTCGGGCACTTGAAATACCCAGATTGTTGGCTACCTCTATAGCTTTTGGAGCAAAACCATTCTCCTGGTGCATCTCAATCAACCCATCTATAACCTTTTTTTCTATTTCAGTTATATTTTTCATACACAATTAGTTAACAGTAACTTAACTTTAAGTCAAGTATATAACTGCTACGAAAGACACTGCCTTTTATTATGGTATGAATGTAAATAAATGTAATAAGATAAATCAGATATCTATATTTATCCACAGTGTAAATTTTACTTAATTTTAAGTGTTTGTGTTGAACATATCCTTTTTCACCATCTTCTTAATCATCAAATTTGAAACTATAGATTCAAAAAGAGGTATCTCCTGCCCCTGCCTGTTAATGTTTTCGTCTTGTGAAACAATCTTTAAAACTTCACCTAGTACAGGATTTTGAACACGAGAGTAGTATCCAAGCAACTGATCTATCGATCCGTTATCAACACCTTCTAAGTATGTGGTTAAATTATTTAAAGCCTCCTGTGGTAAATTATTAGGGTTTTCTCTTTGCAGATAAGCTGCTAACTCATCAATAAACTCATCATCTACAATTTGCCTTGCGGCTTTTTTTGGATCAGTAAAATTTTCTTTTATTTTTTCAGGTAGTTCAGGTGGAGGTTCTGGTGGTTTAATCTCTTCGGGCGATACCTTTTCTTTATCTGGAGGATCTTCTCCTGGTTCTTCTTGGGTGGGTTCTGCTGGTAAGACTTTATCTGACTTGTCTTTATTTACTGGACGCATTAACAACTCCACCATCCTAAAATCATAATGCTCAGTACCTGATGCTGTAGGCTCTTTATCTTTATCTTTATCTTTAACTTTAACTTTATCTTTTCTATTTTCACCATTACCGTCATCTTTACCGTCATCTTGAGATTCCTTGATTAACCTGTGGACAAAACGAGAAAGTTTTCTTATTTCTCCTTTTGTCATCCTAACCATCCTCCCGCCTTTAAACTTAAATTTTGGAATCAGCCTGTCTTTTTGTTTTATAATTTCCTCCAGTCTACCATTTTTCAGGATTGTAAGCAAAATTAAAAGAAGTGGAATTGACGCAGGTATTCCATGAGCATTCAAATAAAGCATTAAATCTTTTGCAACTTCTTGTAGCCCTTCTGTCGAAATATTTATAGTAGTGCCGTCAAATATAGGTGGTATAACTTCTCTATCATTATATATAGGTGGCATAACTGGTATAACTTCTCTATTATCAGCCCGCCCACTCCTTTTATTGCTTTGTGGGTTATCTCTATTTTCCTGCATAATCCTCTCCAGTTCTCCGCCAGGCTTTATTCTTCCCGAAGTAAAATCTACAGGTACAAGACCTGCATCTTCATCATACACCAGTGTTATCATGTGTCTCTCATTCATCGAGATCTCATCCCCATCCCCAAAAAAAGGAGATGCTGGATCCATCTTGCCTGGATCTGCATTAAAAAAGTTACCAGCAAGATAAATATTATATGGGTTTACTCCGCTTTCTACCAAAAGCCATGCTGCAAATGCATTAGACGAGTTACAACTCATTGCAAACTCCTTAAGAATAACACTGCGAACACTATCCCCCACTCTTAAAAGATCAAGTCTTTCATTTACAGCAGGATCAAGATCATATATCCAGTTGGGATTTTGTCTTAAGAACTCCTGAATGATCAGTGCTTTTTCTAGGTCAGTAAAATCTGAATTTTTTAATGATTCAACAAGTATGTGCGTATCATAGCCTGCCTCTTGAATCATGGCATACCCTTCTGGCGGTATCTGTGGAATATTTTCCAGCTGAAATTTGTTAAATACTGCCTTATAATAAACAATGGTATCTGGGTCATAATTATCTTGCTCATCAAGCACCGTAACTTCTGTTCCAAAACGTGTTTCTATCTCAATTATTTTTTCAGGTGATATCCTTTCACCTGTAAATGCATCATAAACTTTCAACTCTTTCAGCCTGTAAGTATATCCTGTTTCAGCAGAATAAGGTAAGGGCACTATAAAGCTTCCTCTATAACGAACAATAGAAGAGATATGCTCCTGACTAACAAAATTATTCGGAGGCGGGTTTCGAAACAGTCCTGACTCCTTTCTTGGTACTCCTTTTATGACTCTATCATTTGGGTCTGGGTCTCGTTTGCCGGTGGCACCTGATTTATTTCCACTATCCACATAATAAGTATTATCTTCTGATACAGTTGCTATCGGAACATTTCTTCCAACATTGGGAGAAGTTAAAAAATCATCATGGCGCTCTTCCGTTTGATCACCAATAAATATTGACCGAATAAATGGTGGTAGATCAATATATGGAAGGCGATGAAGATGTGGATGTGCTGCATGAGAAATTAATACAGCCAAAAGCAAGAAAAATGTGCTATACGCAATGGGTTTGATTCTGTATTCAGGAATCTCGCCGGATTTGTATTCTCCCGGAACCCTGCTCCCACCTGTCAGTTCTTTTTTTATTCGACGGCTTAGATTACTAAACCTTATATCCTGTCTAAACCTTTCAAAATCCTGCGGAACTTTTACAAGATTGCTTACATCTGCAACCATAGTAAAAGCAAAAAATATAACTACTTCTATGTTTATGTGTGCAGATTTACCGGTTCCAATATCCTTTATTATATTAACTGCCAAGTCTTCTATTTTCTTAAGCGCATCTGGATCATCTCCAAGTATATCTTCTATGGTATAACGCCCCGTCTTTCCTAGGGGGTCTGCTCTTTCTTGGGCATTTTGTGCAAACATTTCATTTGAGAGTAAATCTCTAGTACCCAATAAGATGTCTCCCTCTAGTCGACGGAGAGGGAGTAACTGTTCTTGGGGCAAAAGAAGGGAATGAGCTGTACCCACATATACAGCATGGTTTCTATTAAGTATAATTTGTGCAATACCTTCTTCTAAAATTCTGACCTCTTCTTCATTTCGACCCGCTGAACCTGGATCTCGACTACCAACTCTTTCATCAAGTAATAATCTTGCCCCTAAAAGGTGACATAATGATATTATAGTCTCAGATACAGTAGTCTTTATACTTGCAAATAATTTATCAATATATGGTTTTCCCACTGGCAAGGGAGATAAAAAGTGAGATATTCTAGTTAGTCTTTTATTAGGATACTGAAATAGATACAAAGCAATAATTATTTCTGCAAAATATTTCCTGCTCTCCCATAAAGATATTAATTCAATATCCTGGGTATCTTCTAAGCCTATAAAAGGTGCTTGTTTGTCTTCGGGAATACCAATGGTCTTCAAATCATTTACTCTGATTTCTGGAGATAACTCACTTCTTCCTCTACCTTGTCTGACGGCTTCCTCCTGTATTGCTTTTAAACCCGGTGTTTTTATGCTTTCATTATAAAACAGCCTCTCTATACTGCAAGCAATAGTATCTGGGTGGGGTAACATGTGCTTAGTTGGTGCTTCATCTTCGCTCAATGGAATCACCCTTAGTCTGCTGGTATGCTCTTCAGATAATATGCGCATAAGTAGAGCCAGCAGATTTGCTTCACTGTGGGCAAATCCTTCTTGGAGTATGCTTCTTATAATAGAATCTCCATGAACAGGACTACTACTTATATGTTCTAATACTTCCCGAGAAGCAGGCAGGCAAGCGATTAGATCTGTTCTAAACTTAGAACCACTATCATCACGCACCACGTCCTTAAACAAAGTAAGCACAGAAGTTTTACCTTCAGCCTCATGATCCCCTGCGGTACCTATAATTAATACCAGATCATCAACTGTAATATTTTCAAAGTTTCTAGTAAGATAACATGCGGCTTTTTCTTCTAAAGTTTTAGGCTGTCTTTCTTTGTCCTGTAAAAATACTATTAACATTTCCACCTCTTCTGCATGCAGATTTATTATTGTTTTTCCAAAAGAAGAATTTAGAAATTCAATCAAGTGTAGCTGTGGTGCGCCCATATTGTCTGATGTGGTAAAAATTTTACTCAGTCTCTCCACTAACTCGGCATAATCAATCTCCTCTCCTAGTACCTTTTGTACAACACCTTCATAAAGAAATTCTTCAAACTTGACTCGCTGCTCTGGTTCAGCTGTAGCATTATTATCTGTGGACAAATTTTCTGCCTGTTCACTGCCGTTAGCACTGCCAGATTCTGATTTTTTTTCTTTTAAAGAGACTAGTCCATCTAGCACTCCGGGTGCAAATCTTCTTAATGCTTCCAGTCCTTCATCTGAAGTCAAGAATTCTATAAGTATAGAATCTTCACTAAATATCCATGCGCCGCTATCTGCCGCCCCTATATTTACAATTGCCAGAAAGATCATTTCGCCGGTTACGCCAGTTTCTTCTTTAAAGTCTTCAAATCCTTTTCCTGTTATAAGTCTATTCAAAAAGACACATACAAGGTCATGCCTCATGCGCTCAACCCAAATCGAATTTCTGCTCACTATATCTTCAATGTGTTGCTCATTATAAAAATTCTTTAATGCAAAATTTAAGTAACTATACTTAAATGTCTGGTTTATATAGTATATTTCACCATTTCTTTTTAGAAGCCCTACAACCGCCTCCATTGTATTGTCTCCAAAAATCACCCTTGCCTTTTTTCCTTCAAAAGTTTTTTTAAACTGGTAGTATCTGTAAAGATGTTGCATTACGATATGTTCATCTACGGGATTTCCTTCTTTTGCCGTTTGTATAATTTCCATAGCCATTTTTTCCCAGTACTCGTGCTGTGTATAAATTCTTATAAATGTCTGCCTGTCTATCTGAAATGAATTCTTTTCTGGATTTTCTGTTACGGGGTATAGACTGCTTATCACAGAATGGCGAATAATTCCTAGCCTGTGGGATTGATCTTGTAATTCAACTTTTTTATCTGGGTATTCTGATGCAACAATGCCACGAACAGTATCCGATGAATATTGTGCCACCCCTGCAAGTATACCCCTTGATAGAAATTCTACCCTGCTAGACATACTGTTTATGGTAGCCCTGTCAAAGAACCTGCTCAACAATTGCTTTGAGCCAGCTACGGCCATACAATCCTGAAGCTGAGTAAGTATATTTAAAAATTCAGCAAGACATTGTTTGGCATTATCATGGCTTAATGCAGAGTCCATCTTAAATGATTGATCAAGCAATATAGAAACTAATGCATTTAACCGATCCTGACCTTCTTTTCTAAAGTCTACCAACTCTACAAAATTTACCCTGTCAAAAAAATCAGCATCAAACCCTTGCAAAGTTGCCACTAACTTAAACCTGCTCTGTATATATTGCTCTAATATTCTTAAATTATCTTTTGAAACCTGTTCATATACTCCTTCCCCAGCAAAAGGCTCCACTCTTGGTCTATACTCCCCTTGGGCAAGCCCTAAAGCTCTATCCGGACTAACTCCTTCTGTATCCTGAATAATTCGTGCTTCAGCTATTATATTCTGAGGATATAATCTCATTACTTGTTCTCCTGCTATTTGTTGTACAATATAGTCACTCCTTTTAAGGGGATTCAGGGACGGGAGCCACAGAATACTTGCTCTGTGCTCTTGTAAAGCTGGATTGGTGTCAGGATCTGCGGTAGTAGACTCAACTATTAACCCTAAATCTGCTCCAAATGAATGCCTTGCTTTCGTGTTAGACATCACCTGAAACCAGTGGATTATAAATTGCCTGTAACCATCATCTCCTATTCTGTCCGGGTTATCTGATAAAAGGCCCATATATTCTTTGCTGGGCAGGTATCTATTTTTAATAAACTCCAGTCTTTCATGCCTAATTGGGGTCATAGTAGGATCAGGTGGCTGGGGGGCTGTTGTATTCTCTGTTCCCTCTTGTCTAGGATCACCCGGTGAAGCATATATTACTGAATCAGGATGACTTTGGATAACCATAAACAAATACTTTTTAAGAATTATACTCTAAAAATTAAATAAATACAAGCCCTACATCACATAATTTAAATCGTTAGTGATATAATCTATTTCATAGTTTTTCCATTTACTCAACTGAAAACTCCAAATCAATTTTTATACTCTGGCATTTATTTCTATGTGTAGAATGTAAAAAAACCAGTTTAGTAAACTCATAAAAGAGCCGGGGTTATCCTAATTTATTATATTTTAATCAGAGGAGCTTGCATTTTGAATAGAATGCTTACCCGTGCAAAGCAAGCCAACCCCTGTAAAATACTGACCAAAACACCTCGCCCTACAGGCACCCCTCCCGCACCTTATTGGAGCGGGTAAAGCACGCCTTAAGCGGTTACAGGGGTGGACGCTGAAAGCGGACGGGGTAGTCCCCTGATCAAAACCTGAAAAACACCCCGCCTGGCAAGCCAGGCACCCCTCTACAGAGGGGAACTGTTCCCCCTCTCGTAACCTTAGCAGGATGGCTACGCACAGCCTTAAGCGGTTACACCTTAACATGTTGGA
>CAYMEI010000039.1:0-8234 GCA_964389605.1 uncultured Candidatus Saccharibacteria bacterium
TCTGGGCGAAGTGGAATGGTGTGCTGTCTGTGGGGGGTTGGTGGTACCAGAATTTAAAAGCCTTAAGCAGATATATTACTGTTCTATTATTATGAACTATGATTCATAATGATTAAATAATTGACTATGATTATATTTATATATTTTATCTTTAACATCTAATTATATAATAGTAGCGAAGCCAGTTCCCCTCTTGAGGGATGGACACCGAAGGTGGACGGGGTAGTCCCTATATTCAAGTGATAGTAGCGTAGCTGCTTCAGAGGGGAATTATAGTTATAGTCTGCTCCTTTGAATGCGATAACTTGTAGGTAAGGGTGAGCTGTCTGCTGTTCATAAATCTGTCTTCGATAGTTTTTGTGTTGTTACACTTTGGGCAGTTTATAGTGGTTGTGTGCCAGTGATCTGGGGGGGGTAGTGAAAAAGCCCTTAAAGATATAGTATAAACTTAAATAAATACCGGTCAGATGGAATTTTATACTTTCTGCCTGCCGGGCACACTTGCAAAACCAGAAATATACTTTTTATTTGTATCCTTTTGCCTGAGAGGTGAACATTTTATGGTAAAGTTTTTTATTTTTCATCAAATCTTCATGGTTACCCTGCTCTGTTATTTTACCATTTTCCAGAACAAGAATCCTGTCCGCATTCTTGACTGTAGAAAATCTGTGGGATACTATAATCATAGTTGCACCTTTAGACAGTTTTTCTATTTCCTTAAAAACCCCTGCCTCCGATAGTGCATCTAAATTACTGGTTGGTTCATCCAGTATAACCAGCTTTGGGTTGGCAAATATGCCACGGGAGATACCCAGTTTTTGCCACTCACCACCAGACAGATCCTTTCCGTTCTTAAAATCAGTAGAGAGCATGTTGCTGTATTTATCAGGTAATTTTTCTATAAATTCACTTGCACCCGTCTTTTTTGCCGATTCTTTTACCAGATCGATGCTTCCCATTTCATCCAGATTTCCAATTCCTATATTTTCCCATGCTGTAAACCAGTATTTCGCAAAGTGCTGAAATAACACTCCCCACAGCTTATAATAACTTTTTAAATCTATGTCTTTGATATTAGTTCCATTTACCAGTATATCCCCAAAAGAAGGATCATAGAATCTGGCCAGCAACTTTATAATGGTACTCTTCCCGGCTCCGTTTTCTCCTACCAGAGCCAGCTTCTCGCCTGAATTAATCTTGAAGCTCAGGTTTTTCAGAATTAACTCTTCTGAACCGGGATACTTAAAAGTAACATTTTTAAACTCTATGGTCGGAGGACTGTCTTCAACCGGTACAGGTTTAAAAGAAGAGTGTATTTCAGGAGACATTTCAAGTAAATATCTTAGATCCTTTATGTAGTGTGAATTTTGTATCATCCGAGCCAGAGAATACTGCAGATCATAAAAATTCCTTGACACAAGCTGTAAATTCTGCAGATAAAAAGTATACCCCTGTATACTGATTTTCTGTTCTACTGCCTGAACAATGAGCCAAATCTGAATAAACAGATTTATGGCTCCATTTAACACACCAATCAGCACTGAAAGTACAGTTTTATTTCTAATTTTTTTAGATACAGAATCTATAAACTTTTTATGAGCATCATTGTACTTACCTGCTATATATCCACCAAAACCATAGATTTTTGATTCCTGGATTATGTCTTTGCTCCCAAGCCCAGAAAGTGCATGGGAGGCCTCCTTTTTTTCTTCACCTTCAAAATCCCGGATATTATAAATCTGCTTTCCGGATACCACATCCACCACAAAATTGAGAGTAATGGGGATTAATAAAAAAAGCAGCAACCATATATTAATGCTTAGAAGTATACCAAAAGACAGCAAAAAGCCTGCTGTATTAGCAAAAAGACTCGACTGAAGATTTGCAGTCTGAAAAAATCTATAGGAAACAGCCTCAAACACTTTGGAATTAAAAGTCTTAAATCCCGAATCCTCATGGTACTGCATATCAATGCTGGCAAGGCTTGATAAATACAGAGTAAACAGTCTTAACTCAATTTCATAATTAGCTCTTAAATAAACATAATCATTTAGTATTGAGTTATTTATGGATATCAAAACTGCAACCACTCCTGCAGAAACAGTAAAAAATAAAAGCTCCTCTGTCAGTTCTGGATCCTGAGAAAGAACTATGCCAGCTAGTTCTGAAATTACAAAAGAAGCAAGAAGTGCTTCCAGTATTGGGAGTAAAACCTGCAGAGTCTTGCCTGTTATCAATAGCACGACCCACTTTTTAGTCAGATTGAAACTAAACAAAAAGCTCCATCTGAATATGCTTAAATTAGAGTAATTTTGTTTATTTAAAAAATTAATAACACTAATTAATTAAACCCATAATGGGGTGTTGGCAAATGATGACTATGCTTGCCTGTTCCTTGTAATCTCACAAAATCTTTGAGGTAAATCTTTAAATATCTCCAAGTCAAGCACATTGAATCTTAAGGAGTTTAAGTACTTATCCTGGATACTGGTATTAATTAGACTGTTGAGCAAATCAGTGTCCTGGCTTTTTATAATAACACCCTGCTTTTTTAATTCATCGGTCAGCTTTGGTATTAAAGTGCTCATGTTCATTTGACTCTTCACAAATTTTATGCATAGATCCAGGACTTCCTGAATGTTTATGTGCTCGGTATCTATTATTAAGGAGTGAGGATTGTATACAATGGTTTTACCATGCTCCCTCGTATAATCCGACTGATTTCTTTTTGTTAATATCTCATATTCTTCTGATATGCTTTTACTGTGCTTCCGCTCGCATACTCTTTTAGCTCCTTCATATTCATCAACTATCAGCATTATGCTTTTAACTTCTGTAGATATACCTTCCTGTGCCAGATCACTTTCAATTTTTAGTGCAACTTCTGCCGTATCCCTTCCTTCCAGAACAAGAGCAATATTTCTGGCAAAAGCTATTCTGGCAGCTTGCACCTGTATTTCGTTGCAGAAATCTCTTACAAATCTATGAGACCCTATCCATGCGATGGATTTATGTATTTTACTTGTTTGAAGAGATTTTTCTGTAAAAATTTCATCCCCAAATCTATAGGCATAAAGACTTGGCGATTCTACTTCGTCTTCCTGTAAAATCAGAAAATCCTGACTGCTTAAAAAATTAATAGTTTTATAGACTATGCTTAAAAATGAATCTCTGGCTTGTGTATCAAAAGATGAATCTTTGTCTAGCATAAATCCTCCACCAAACCGCTCGTCCAGAAATTCAAAAAACACTTCCTCCTTATCTTTATCCAGAAAATCTAAAAACTTTCTGGTAATTATTCTGTAAATCCCTCCAGAGCTAAAAAAAAGCCCAGTTTCCTGGGCTATCAAGTTGGCTATTGTGCTTTTTCCTGCTCCGTTTAGTCCGTCTATTGTTATAATTTTTAGCTTACTTTCCATTATTGCTTATGATCTATTTAATTTAGAATTATGCTCTTCTATTGTTTCAGAGAAAATACTTTCAGGGTCAGGGGGAACTGCAAAAAAGAACAGGTAGTTGGTATCCGGAGGGTTTAAAGCTGCGTATATCGCATCTGTGCCTGGATTGGAAATGGGTGTTGGGGGGAAACCTTCTACATAGTAAGTATTGTATTCATCTGGAGTGCCAACTTCTGCTAGATTCATGGCAAATCTATTTTCTGCAGGATACTTATAAAACCATGTTGCATCCGATTGCAGTTTCATGCCAATTTTTATTCTATTGGTAAAAACACTTGAAATATCAGGCATGTCATCAATAATCCCTGCCTCCCTCTGAACCATTGAGGCAAGTTTTAAAACTTCATACTTGTTCTGCAGAACATTATTCTGTGACAAATCAGCATCTTCTAGAACAGGCAGAGCTTTGATCTGAAAGTTCCTGAGCATTTCGTTAACTATTTTTCTGGCATTAATATCAGATATTATTGTGTATGTGTCTGGAAACAGAAAACCTTCCAGACTGGTGACTTCTCCAAAGTCTGAGATAAAAGGGTATTCTGCTTTATAAAAATCAACATCTTCAGCCTCTTTAATCAGGTCTCCCTTGTCTGTGTATCCTAGGTTACTCAATCTTGTATCTATATTTCTAATAGAAAAGCCTTCTGGTATTGTAAAAGTAAAAGACTCTACATGTTCTTTACCCCGCTCTATGCTTTCCAGAAATTCAGAAACTGTCTGAGTGGTACTAAATTTAAATTCTCCAGCTTTCAAATTAGCAGAGTCAACTACAAGCCTAGCACTTAGCCCAGAAAACAAAGGTGGGTTTAACCCGTGTGAGTCTATATTTTTTAATACCGAGTCTATATTGTCTCCCTGGTTAACAGTAATCATTATGTCAGAAGAAGGTTTCTGATTGTAAAACTCTACATGCTGATAAACCATATATACAGCAGAACCAAGAATTATCACAAAAAACAATGTTAAACCAAGCAGAATCTTTTTTGCACTATTCATCAATGCTCAGAAACAATATATAAAACCATCATGTTATTACAAATGTTCTGGAGTAGCCACCATCTGAGTCTCCAGAATCTTGTACCAGCTTTTTTTGTAACTCTCTGACTTCCTGCAGAATAGATTCGTAGTCTGGGGATGAAACCTTTAAAAATAATTCCTGATTAAGTATTTCGGCAAATACTTTTTCCATTGTTCCAATATCAACACTTAGTGCAATTGCTATACCGGATAAGTCAGGGGCAAAATTGTTGGTTGCTACTATATCAAAATCATTATATTCTGGATTAAACCATCTGTATCTGTTTTGATAAGTTTCAGTGTCTGTCTGAAGCCTGTATCTTAAATCTTTTTTTACCTGATCCTGAGATTGTTTTTTTCTCCTGGCAACTCTTTCTGCTCTTATGTCTTCATCTGCCATAACCCTGATAAGCAGTGCCCTACCTTCTCTTCTTAGTCTTTGTACCTCTGGGTGCTGATGCAAATCTTTTGTGGTGATTACCATTCCAGGATTATTTAATAACTGAGTTACAACCCATGAGTCTACAGCTTCGTCAAACATACTACCATAATTACCGCCTTTTTTACCTTCTGTTTTAAATATCTCCCCGATTTCTAAAAAAGGAAGCCCTGTAATTTGAGAAATAGCTTTAACAGTTGTGCTGGACCCTGAGCCTGGTAATCCATAGACTATGTAGTGCATTTGATTATTTTAACCTTTCTAATTCTTTTTCCTGTTTTCTTAAGTAAATCCAGAATGATGGGTAGTCTATATTTTTAGCTAAAAATAAAAGTTTATTATTTACATCAAAAGCCTGAATCATTGTCAATAAAAAATTATCTGAAAAATTAATAAATTTAACAAGTTGTCTAAAAAAAATCTCGGTTGGGCTTTCATTTTTTAGCTGGTAGAAAATCTCGGCTGATCCGAGTATGCAGACACCTTTATTTTTCTTTGGGATAGATCTGTAGAATAATTTAGATGTTGAAACCAGATTTTGCGGTAATTTTCTACTGTGCATTTTAGAGGAATTGTCTTGCGAGCTTAAATGGTCAAAATGTGTACTTAGCTTCTTTGACAAAATTCTGGAAATTTTTTTTACCCCCGGGCTATAAACATGAACAGAATTCCTTCTTGATTTATCAGTAGAGCTGGTATTACTCAAATTATGTATTCTGGCTTTTTTAAATAAACCTTTTTTTTCCCATATAAAAACAATTCCTGCATTCTTTTTAATAAACTCCTGCATTTTATACTGCACAATTGGATTAATAAATGATTTAGCAGACGAGTATATTTTTATTTCAGGGTGCGGATCTTTTGGGAAATTTTCAATTAGTTGCGTAAATTTATGTTTTTTCAGGTAAATTTTAATATCTTCAAAATAAGGTGCATTATCAACAAAAGTGATACGAGGTCTGAAATTATCTATTCGTCTTCTTAGCAAACTCAAGAAGTCACAGTTATAAAAGTTTGAATTAAAAAAGGCCTCACTTGTGTATTCCAGTACAAATATTTCATCAAACATATTCAACGGTAACACCGACCCGGAAACACCAGAAATCATTACCTGGTTATTCTGCATAATTTTCTGTAAAAATGTTTTAATGGCTCTTATTCTGTATTCTGGTGAGATTATTAATATCTTTTTATGCTTAATATCAGTAGATTCAAATTTTTGAAAATTAATAAAATTAATACCTTTAGATTTTGGGGTCAAGCCGGTTTTTGTACCTGCCTGCCTGCATAATTTTAAGTATTGGGCAAGCAGTCTTTTTGTGGGTTTTTGATCTAGAAAATCTTTATCATTAAAATAAACCTTTTTTACATTTTTTGTTTCAAACTCTTTTGCTCCATATTCCTCCTTTATCACTATACCTGCCAGCTCTTTTGACTGCAAAGATACCAGAACAACATCTCCAGTTTTTAATATAAGCGGGGAAGAGTAGCTAAAAACAAATCCATTCTCCAGAAAAATCCTGTAAGTTGTTATCAAACTCAGTATATTTATAACTCAAAAATTAATTGAAGTAATTATTTGCTCAGAATGCTGATGACCTAGAACACTATTCGGGTATTAATGTCCAGCTTATTTAACTGGCTAATCAATAAGACTGAAACTATTTTTCTAAGCAACCAGTGCTACAAAGAGCCCATACAGCCCATACAGGATAATCACAGTACCAATTACTTTATAAGTGTGGTTAACTGCCTTCCTGAATTTTACAAGCCATTTGGATATTTTGTTCCAGAATAGTGAGAATACTACAAAGGGTGTCATGATTCCTAGAGAATAGACCCCAAGTAGTAAAATAGAGCCCCAGAAGCTTTCGCCACCCGATGCCATTGTCATTATAGTAGCCAGTGCAGGGCTTATGCATGGGGTCCAAGAGAGCGAGGCTACAACACCTGTAATAAATGCCAGTGATATCTGTATAAAACCCCCTGGTTGTCTTACTTCCTGCTTTTCTGTATAATCAAGATTTCCTGAGCCTGAGCCCTGATTGTCCTGAGGTTTTTTTCTGAGGTTCTGCATTAATTTATCCAGACTGGATACAACAGGAAGGGTTAACTTTTGAATAAATACTTCAAAGTTCATCATGTATGACTCCAGTTTTTCGGAAAATATTAATAGAGTACCCAGAAAAACAAGCAACACATTCTGAAATATTTCAAAAAAATCTTTTGAGCTGAGTAAAAAAGAAAGACTTCCGGCAAAAGGACCAAGTATTACTACAAAAAATAGAGAGAACCCGAGTACAAACGAAAAAGTCTTTACAAGGACGCTCTTATTTCCAATAACAGAAGATATATAAACAGGAACAAGAGCCAGAACGCAAGGATTTATAAAAGATACAATTCCTGCAGTAAATGAAGTAATCAGATCAACACTGCTTTCCATACTTAAATCTTGCATGCTTCATTTTGCACACCCAGCTTTGCCTGTAGTATAGTTTTAATAAGCATTGAATCCATCTGACCCGGCTGAATGTGCCTGGTTTGCCCGCTACTATCCAGGAAGAGTGTTGTCGGGAGACCTCTTAGTGCAGGATATAAATCAAATGCTCCAGCAGTTTCTGCCTGATTAGATGTCAGTACAGGAAAATTTAGATTAAAATTATTTATAAGATCTTTCGCCTTCTGCTCTGGCTGACCTCCGCTTTCTACAGCTATAACATTAACATCCTCTGTGCAATCTTCTACAACCTTTTTAATTTCCGGGAAGGTTTTAAGACATGGATCCCCATATGTGTAGTAAAAAACCAGAGTATTTTTTTGACTTACAAAATTATCCAGATCAAAGTTCTCTCCCTGCACAGTTTTTACGATATTCTTGATCTCATCTTCTTCATCTCCAGAAGAACATCCTGATAAAAACAGACCCCCCGTAACCAGAAAAATACAAAAAATATATTTATTAAGACTTCTTTTCATTAAGTTGATTATTAAAATATTCTTCTCACAGGTTAATTATATTATTTTTAGTATAAAACCAGACTATTTTAAGTTCAAAGATTAGTCAGCAGATATAAAAAATTAATGAATTGTTACAATGTAGCATTAATTTCTAGGCATATACCCCTGCACATACTACTTAATTTGTATTAAACCGGAAAAAGCTTAATTTAATTCCCCTCTCGAGAGTCGTGAGGCAGAAAATTCCCCTCTTGAGAGTCGTGAGATGAATAATTCTTCTCTAAAGTAGCTTTGGGTGTGCGAGCCGCCTGTTAAGGTGTAACCGCTTAAGGCGTGCAGAGCAGTTCTGTGCGTGCTTTAGC
>CAYMEI010000040.1:0-8034 GCA_964389605.1 uncultured Candidatus Saccharibacteria bacterium
CACCTTAACAGGCTGGCTACGCACAGCCTTAAGCGGTTACACCTTAACAGGCTGGGCGAACACAGGTCCACCCCTGCAATAATAATACAACTGGATATTAAGGGCGGGGTTCTCCCGCCCTTACAATAATATAATTAGATGTTAAAGATAAAATATATATATAATCATAGTCAGTTATTTAATCATTGAATCATAGTTTATAATAATAGAACAGTAATATATCTGTTTAGGGTTTTTGAAGGTGGGGGGAGCGAAGTATTGAGGGCACAGGGTATTTAGCAGGCTAGGGTATGTCTGTGAGCAGAGCTTGCAAGAATTCTAAAAAACAAGATACGAAGACACTTAAAATAATTTGACAATCAAATATTTATTTTTAAAAAATAGATGTCAGTACATTAAAATCTTTAGAAAGCAGAAAAAGCTCATCACTCAAAACAAACAAACAAAAATTTACAAATCCTGAAAGAACTTTAAGGAAAATGAAGTTGAGAATTTGATCCTGGTTCAGGATTAGCGCTGGCAGTGGGCATAACGCATGCAAGTCGAAAGGGGTTCGTCCCCTTGGCAGACGAGTGAGTAATAAACAGATAACCTTCCTTCAGGTCAAGGATAACCTAAAGAAATTTAGGATAAACCTGGATAACATTATATAGCATAAGTTGTATAATTAAAAATTTATTGCCTGAAGATGGGTCTGTTTCCTATCAGCTAGTTGGTGGGGTAAAAGCCTACCAAGGCTACGACGGGTAGCTGGTGTGAGAGCACGATCAGCCACGAGGACACTGAGACACGGGTCCTACACCTACGGGTGGCAGCAGCTGGGAATCTTGGACAATGGGCGCAAGCCTGATCCAGCCACACTGCGTGAAGGAAGAGGGCCTTAGGGTTGTAAACTTCTTTTGCAAATCAGTTAATAAATGAAACGATTTGAGAATAAGGGACGGCAAACTCTGTGCCAGAAGTCTCGGTTATACAGAGGTCCCAAGCGCTATCCGGATTTACTGGGCGTATAGTGTTGCGTAGGCGGAAGTGTAAGTCTAATGTTAAAATTCAGGGCCCAACCCTGAAACGCATTGGAAACTGCACTTCTAGGAGGTTATCTAAGGTAAGCAGAATTCCCGGTGGAGGGGTTAAATCCATAGATATCGGGAGGAATACCAATGGCGAAGGCAGCTTACTGGGGTATACCTGACGCTTAGGCACGAAAGCGTGGGGATCAAAACGGATTAGATACCCGTGTAGTCCACGCCCTAAACTTTGGATGCTCGTAATTAGAGGTATCAGTCCCTTTAGTTACTTAGCTAACGCGTTAAGCATCTCGCCTCTAGAGTACGACCGCAAGGTTAAAACAGAAAGGAATAGACGGGGGCTCACACAAGCGGTGGTGCATGTTGTTTAATTCGTAAGTAAGCGATGAACCTTACCTAGGCTTGACATCCCAGGAATCCGATGGAAACATTGGAGTGCTCGCAAGGGAACCTGGTGACAGGTGATGCATGGCCGTCGTCAGCTCGTGCTGTGAAGTGTACGGTTAAGTCCGAGAACGGGCGCAACCCTCATCTGTAGTTTGTATTTCTCTACAGAGACTGCCTACGCAAGTAGGAGGAAGGTGAGGACGATGTCAGGTCAGTATGTCTTTTACGCCTAGGGCTACAGGCATGCAACAATGGTAGATACAACGGGTTGCCAAGCGGCGACGCGGAGCTAATCCCTAAAATCTGCCTCAGTTTGGATTGTAGTCTGCAACTCGACTACATGAAATAGGAATCGCTAGTAATCGCGGGTCATCACACTGCGGTGAATATGTTCCTGAGCCTTGTACTCACTGCCCGTCAAGGCATGGAAGCTGGGGGCCTTTGAAGATCTAAGATATCTTTGCTTGGGTTTAGGAGGAATCCAGTGACTGGGTTTAAGTCGAAACAAGGTATCCGTAGGGGAATCTGCGGATGGATTATTTCTTTTTATAGAAATCAGCCTGAGATTTTTAAAGACTTTTTTAAAGTTGAGTTTAGTCTCAGGCTAGACTGGTAGCTTTTTCTGCTTTTTAAAGATTTTAATAAAGCCCTCAGGGGCTTTTTTTGTTATGCTCGTTTTACGCTAGAGGACCAGAAAAACACACTAAAGATAATCTTTCGTTTTTTAAATTACATAGTTTAAAATATTAAGAACTTATGAATCAGAAAGTTAAAACTGTTTTAGACACAATCAGCAGGCTTACAAAAAAACCTCTGATTCATTCCAACCTTAATAATCCCCACACTTCTTTTTATAAAAATTTTTTCTGGGTACATTCCACAACTGTAAATAAAGCAATTCAGATATTAAAAGATAAAAAAATGAAATCAGCTTCTTTGGTAGCCCTTGATCATCCTGAAAACCTAGGGGGAAGAAACCTGAAAAATATACAGTCAATACTCTCTAAATATGACAACCAGGTGATGCAAAATGAGATTGATAATTTTTTATCCGGGTCTTTAGGAAATTTTTTAAAAAAGTATTCCAATAAAAGTATTAAAGATCAGTTGGCTATACTGGTACCCTTTGGGTCAATAATTAATGCAGATAATATAAAAATTAACACCAGCTTTGGAGGAAATAATTTAAAAGAGATCGGTATCGAAGAGCTGATTTGTCTGATTACCCAGTCTATATTTTTACCTTCAAGTCTTAATGCTACTGAATATGAAACATGCCAAGAGATTAACTTAATCACCAATAGTGGACTTATTAATTTAGGAGACTTGCCAGTGATAGTTTTATCTACACGCAGTAGAAGATATTTTAGCAGGTTGGCAGATCAGGTACCCAATCTACACTTTATTAAAGTAAGCAAGAAATTTGCCGAGCTAAACCATTCGCTTGCTTTTTTAGACTCAAGAGGGTTTTTAACCAGATTTTTAAAAAATGACCATTTGTTTAAGAAGTTTGGTGGCAATAGAATTCAAAATTATTACAAGGGGCTTAATATCTTAAAAAAGACAGTCAAAGGGCTTAGAAGAGATCTGCATTTAATGATTTCAAGTCCCGATAGAAAGTACTTTATAAATCATCTGGTGTCTATTAAAATACACTTACGCACGCTAAAGTATTTTTATTTTTTGAGGATTAAGGAGTACCAAGACTGGCAGATTATTAATTAAAAAAAATCTGTTTGTGGTAGAAAATATGTGAACATGGGAAATAAATATAAATCAACTTACTATTCAAACTTTTTAGAAATTAATTACCTCAAGTCAAATAAACTTAATGCACTCATCGAGCAATTTAATAATTGCACTATAAAATGCTAAACTCTAAAGAAGTAAGTGCACGATTTAAAATAAACAGACTGTCAGAAAATTCAGGATGGAGGTTTTTTGACAACAAAGACAGCGAGACCAATGTCTGTCTTGAACAGAATGTAAAGATATCCCACAGATCAATAGATTTGCTGGATAAAGATTTAACTATGGTTAAAAATAATTTTACAAAAAATGGAAAAATTTGAATCTCAGCTTTTTAAAACTGCCGACAAGCTACGCAATATAAAACCCACCCAAAATCTCCTAGTAAATACTCTACAGAAAGCTCATATAGCTTACACAACAGATTTAACAAAGGCAGAGTTTAAGGTAATTGTACCACTTTAAGCACAAAAAATTACATACAGAACAGGCAGGAATTCCCGCCTGTTCTTTTTTTATTAAATTTTAATGATAACAGGACAGTCAGGTTATCGTTTTGATTGCAAAAAATCTGAGAGCACGAGGGGTGTGAACATACTAAGAGCATACTGATATGAAAATACCATCTAAATTATCTCATTAAGATAATAATTTCCAGTCCCAATCTCTGATTCAACAGATCTTTCTGCGTCAGAATCCATTATAGCGTTCTGGTCTACTACCCAGAATCCATTAAAAGGAAGTTTCCGAATTTCTTCCTTCTGTCCCTCTTCGTTAAATAAATTGCTATGAAGCGGTGCTTTTTCAGTGATGCTCTTACCGGCAAAATTCAGATTTAGCAGAACACCACCAGCAAAGCCATTTGTTGTATCACCAAGCAAAGAGTGTGTTTCTTTATAGCAACCACTATTCCCCCGATGAGAATACTTAACATTACTACTCCTATATGTGTCTAACTCTGAAAAACAGGTTCTGTTTACCCTGATTTTTCTTTCTTTCTGACCAGCGTCTTCATCTAAATATTTACCTGCTTCGTACCAATTAACTTCTGGATTAAACTTTCTATGCCTTGATATAACTGCATATGCCACTACTCTTTCTGCTTTATCGGTTATAAGTTCTAACATAAACTTTCTGTGTGAAAAAATATACTGATTCCAATCTGTAAGTTTTTCGTTCGTGTTATATTTTTTTTCAATTTTTGTTGTATGTTTTTGCCCAACTGTTTCTTCAATAAAGTGCAGAGTGTACCCTGTTCTAATTTGAGCCAATCGAGAGTATAGATACCAACTGTTTAGAACATACTTCTTAAATATATCCTGCAGCTCAGGGGATATGACAGTAGCAATTACTGCTATACACAGAGATATAAGTGTTGCAATATCAGCTAAAACCGACAATAAAGATGCCATGATTCCAATGCTTTTGTTTAATCTGAAACTATACTAACCAAATTAATTCGACTATTAAAATTTCCCATTTATCTGCCTAATTAAGATGAATTATTTAGTAGTACTCAATCAAAAAAATGAATAAAATGACAAAAAACTCAGGATTTAAAAAGTACTCAGTCGTTCTGAACTATGATTTTTATGATTAAATGACTTATTATGATTATATTTACACGCTAGGACAATTCTTTAATCTAAAGGTATTAAGATAAATGAATGTAGCGAAGCAATTCCTCTTTCACGGAACTCACCCTTACCCACAAAACACTATTTTCTATTTAAGGGTATTACTACTGTAGGGGCAGGGTTCTCCCGCCCTTATAAATCTGAATTAATCTAATCCATACCCCGTCCGCTTTCAGCGTCCACCCCTTTCAGGGAAAGGGGAATTTAGCCTGCTCCTGTGAATACGAAAACTTGTGGGTAAAGATAAGTTCACAGAAAGGGGAATTAGCTTCGCTACTATCATCTGAGTGTGTAGAAGGGGGCACCTGAGTTCCCCTTAAAGCAGCTTTGGGCATACAGAGCAGTTCTGTGCGTGCAGAGCAGCTTACTGTTTCAAGGCAGTGAAAAAAGCCGTGTGAAACCGGCTTTATTTTTTTCTACTGCCTTGAAATGGGATAAGGTTAAAGTAGCACTAATGAAGTGCGAGCCGCCCTGATAAGGTGCGAGGGGGATGGCAGACGAAGTCTGACGTGGTGGATAATTCCCCTTTCACTGAAACCTTAGCAGGATGGATTACGCACGCCCAAAGCTAATTCAAAGGGGGGTTTGGCTTACCTCTTTGAGCCACAACGCTTGTATACAAGGGTAAGCTCCAATAAGGGATCTCTATAAAAATTAAAGAATAATAAGGATATTTATACCACCCTGCTACTCAAGACCGGGAATGCTTTCCTTGCTGTATTCTTCAACTTCCATGTGTGGAGACTGTATTGGGCTTATCTTGTGCACCTTTCCAAACCTATCTTCCAGTTTTTCAAGTTTCTGCAACTGAGGTCTAACCATTTTACCCCAGCTCCCACTTGCATCATTTAAACTTTTAGCTGCCGTCTCTATCCCTCTTTTCACTTTTTCCAGATGTTCAGAAAATTTGGTAAGTCTGTCCGCAAGAGTACCCATCTGATCACGATACTGAAAAATCTCATCTGCAATTTTCAACGATTTTAAATTACTGGAAATTATCTGAATAAGCAGAATAATTATTATTGGAGATGCCAAAGAAACACCATGGCTGGAAGCATACTCAAAAATTGCAGGGTCTGCCTGGAAAAGCAGTCTTACAGCACTTTCCGTTGGTATGAACATTATCACATTAGACCTGCTGTTAAAAGTCTTACTGTAATCTCTGCTTGCCAGATTTCTTATTTCAGCTTTTACAGCTTTCAAAAAACCATCCACCAGTGCTTTTCTTTGTGCCTGATCATCTGTTTCTGCAGCTTTTAAAAAATCACTTAAGTTTGCCTTACTGTCAATTACCAGATTCTGACCATCATTTTTATCAAGATGGATCAATACATCTGGTCTGGATCTTTCTCCGGTAGTTTCTGAACTCATATTTGCAGTATAGTGTACACCTTCCAGAAGTCCGCTTTGATCCAGAATGTTTTTTAAAACCATTTCTCCCCACTTTCCTCTATACTGCGAACTCCCCTGTATTGCAGTTTTAAGGCTTTGCGTTTCCATCCTTAAAACATTTTCTGCCTCCAGAACACTTTGCAGACCCTGCTTTAAATTACCATAAATCTCTTTTCTTTCCTGCTCAAACTGTCTTATAAGCTCTTCAGATTTTTGCACCCTGTTTTTCACCTCTTTGACCATCTCATCAATTATTACACTTTTTTTATTTAGACTCTCGTCAGATTCACTTTTAACCTGCCTTAAATCTTTTATGGCTTCATTAAGGTACTGCCTAGTGTTCTCCTGAAGGGTTTGGGCTGCCGTAGCTTTAAATTCATTCTGAAGTTTTTCTTTTGTAAGCCTTTCTGACTCCAGAAGTCTTTCAAAGTTTTCTTTTTGTTCCTGCAGTTTTTCCTGAGAATTTGTTTTTAACTGCTCAATTTCATGGTCTTTATTTTGAACAGTATTATTTAAAACATCTACCTGTGCCTTAACTTTTTGAGATATACTCTGGGCTACAAAAAAACCAATGGCACCCCCTACTGCCAATCCTATTAACAAAAAAACTACTTCCATGTTTCGGCTACAAGTTAACACTAATCTCACTCATCTGAGCAGTTATTTTAGCCTGTCTTGCCTTGTTAAGAGTCAGCGTCAGGTCATCTGTCATTTCTTTGGCATTATCCGAAGCCTTTTTCATTGCTGCAACTCTTGCAGAATGCTCAGAAACCTGAGTACTCAAGACTGCCTCATAAATTTCCAGATCTATGTAAAGATTAGAAATAGAAGATAAAACCTCTAAAGGATTGGGTTCTATTTTATAAATTAAATCCACTGTCTTTTCAGACTGTTCTTCTGGCTCTATAGGTAAAAGCTTGGATATTTTAGGCTCAAAGACACCTGGTTTTATAAAATCCACAAAAGACAGATAAACTGAATCATACTTGTGATAGTTTTCTTTAACAAAATCAATAATTGGCAAAATATCATCAACGGATGGATTGTCTTTTATTGAGTTGAAATACATTAAAATATCTTCTTTAAAGTTTTTTAAATATCTTTGAGAAGTTTTGTTTATAGAAATAAATTCTGCTTTTTTACCTAGATTTTGTGTAAATTTGGCAAGTTTAAAAAATAGATTGGTATTAATTGATCCACAAAGCCCTCTTTGAGACATTGTATTTAAAATCAGTACTTTGTCTGAATTGTGATGTTTAAAATATTCTGGAATAATTTCTGGGGAGTCAGATTTTACTAAAGCGTCAATTTCGTGTCTTAGTTTGTTTATTAAATCTCTGATGCCCACTCTTAGGTATCTTGAGTTGTTTAAAAAGTCATTGGACTTTTTTTGTTTGGATGCAGATACAAGCTCTAAGGCTTTGGTAATTTGTCCGGTGTTTTTAGTAGACTGGATTTTATTCTTTATGTTTAAAAGATTTGGCAATTCATACAGATATTAAAGTACAAAAATGCAAGTACAAAAAATAGAAACGCTGGCTGAGTAAATTTTAAGTGTTTTTCTGTTACAGGTAAGGTGTATTATTCCCCTCTAAAGCAGCTTTGGGCATACAGAGCAGTTCTGTGCGTGCAGAGCAGCTTACTGTTTCAAGGCAGTGAAAAAAGCCGTGTGAAACCGGCTTTATTTTTTTCTACTGCCTTGAAATGGGATAAGGTTAAAGTAGTACTAATGAAGTACGAGCCACCCTAATAAGGTGCGAGAGGGGTGGCAGACGAAGTCTGACGGGGTGGATAATTCATCTCTAAAGCATCTTTAGTTCCCCCCTTGAGAGGTGTTAGCG
>CAYMEI010000041.1:0-7977 GCA_964389605.1 uncultured Candidatus Saccharibacteria bacterium
AGTTCTGTGCATGCTTTATCCACACTAATGAAGTGCGAGCCGCCTGTTAAGGTTACGGGAAGAGGAATTAAACCACCAATCCAATATTACAGGCTTGGTTGCGCTAACGGGCTTGTTTAGATATAATACTCGGAGATGGTAAAAATGTCAGGAGACCCAGTTCCAGTAACACTAGGTCAGCCAGTAGCGGCAGAAGGAATCAACGCTGAGCAGATAGAATCCAGTCTGCTCTTGCTGAATATTTAGGTATTGAGCTTGAGAAAGGGTTTACAGCAAGTGTATCTGAGATCGAATATACCCCCGAACAGATAAAAAACATGTGCCTATCTTTATCAAAAGATTTTAAGAGACTAAGAATAAATAATATTGCACTAAATGTAATTCTTAATAATTGCCCCAATAGGCTTATCTTACTTCTTGGGCTACAGGAAGAACACCTAGGTAAAGATACTGAAGACAGGCAAGTAAGATGGCAGAGAATACTACTTATACTTGCTGATATAGTTGATCTTACTGATATAAAGCTTGGGGGGGTTTGGCGTTTATCCAAAAAGTTACTAATTCTACGGGTGAATCACATGCATATTTTGATAATATCATGCGTGGGGTTATGGGTATGCTTACACCAAGAAAAGTGAGGTACCTATACGACAAGTACATAGTAGATTTTACAACAATGCTTGAAAATATTGGTATAGATAGGGACAGACTCCTTAATATAACACTCGATACTACAATATACATTGCTAATCAGGAAGAGGCTGAATCAGTTGGATTTAGTGGGGGCTTTGCTAGGTACGCAGATGGATTTTATACTATAGTCATAGAAGAAAATAACCAAACCATAATCAGGCATGAGTTGACCCACATAGTAGCACACTTGCTACAGGAAGAGAGGTCTATAAAATGTGGTCTACTTGCCCCATAGAGCTTTGGACGAATCTATTACAGAATGCATGGCAAATTTTTCGCTTAAACAATTAGCAAACTATACCACCCAGCCACCTGAGCGTCTATCCTATGTGCCAGAAATCAAAACACTACAATTAATTCTTTATGCAATAGAAAGAGAAGGTGGACCAAGTGGGCAACAACTAATGAGAGACATGTTTGACTCTGGTGACAGTGGTATTATTGAAAAGGAGATAGTTAAGGTTTTAGGTTTTTCTGCAGTGTCAAGGTTTGCGCTTATGAGTACTAGTTTACCTGTCACCCCTGAAATTAAAAGGCTCCTGTTTCCTTCAGACCCAGATGTGATACTAGGACACGCAAAAAGATCACTATTCTCAGATATTTCAGCTCATAAAGCTCAATATGGACAATATTGGCCAACCAAGGAGCTTGATCTTGACACCAAGTATAGCTATAGAACGACAGTTCAAAGGTGGGGGATAAAGTTTTTTATAAATATTAACCATCTTTTACAAGAAACGCAGAAGACTAAAATCTATAAGATAGATAGAAGTGGGTACCCTATATATAGATTGTCTCATGAAGAAATTGACATGCTTATTACAGAGTTGGAAGAATTTAAAGATGAACGATTGACGGAGGACATAAGGAGCAGTTTGACGGTTTTCTTGAGAGGTATTAAAGATGGTACAGTACAGCAGTTTGATTCTTCTGCGCCACACATAACAATAACACCAGATGGGTATACTAAAGAGACGGAGCCATAAGTGCAATTAAAGACAGGTCTCTTCAGAAGAATTCATAGAAAATTTAGAAGGAGTAATAGATAAAGTTATAAAGGAACCCAAAACATACATTTTTGGTAAAAAAGAGCAAAAGAGAACGAGGCGGCATCTTAAACAGAGGAGGAGAGTAAAAACCACCCTGCCTTGTGGCACTTTAAGACATGGCTTACCCATCTGTTAAGGTTTCGCAGAGAAAGCGGAATTGGCTTCGCTGCTTTCATTTTATTGCAGGGGCGGGGTTCTCCCGCCCGTATAAATCTGAATTAATCTATACTATAAGTTTACAAACCATAATTCACCCTTAACAAAAAAGGTACGACTCTTCTTTGCTACGCTCAAATAAACCCTAAAAAATTAGTGGATGCTCTATGAGTTTTTCAAGATTTCCAGATTTAAATTCTGGCACTACATCTTTGGACCTTTTCTGGTTGGTGCCGTTCTGGCCGGAACAGATTTCTGGTCAAGTGCATGGTTTTGGATGTTTTTGATTTCATTCACATTCCCTGCTAATTTTATTGTTTATGGAATCAATGATTATTTTGATCTTGATACCGACAGGCTAAACCCAAAAAAAGGGGAGAAAGGTACCGAGAAAGAAATTCTTTTAGAAAAAGACAAAAGAAAAAAAACACTTTTACTGGTTTTATTTTTTATAATACTGTTAACTACAATGGCTGGGTTGTTTGCTTACCAAGAAGAGACATGGATGAACGCCGTGCTTATGGTCAGTTTTTTATTTTTTAGCGTTTTTTACTCTACCCCTCCAATAAGAGCAAAGGCAAGACCTTTTCTGGATTTTTTATTTAATGTACTTTATATAATTCCAGGTATTTTTGCATTTTTCAGCTTTAATGAATCAGGGACAGGTTTTTTGAGCAAGACAGATAATCTGGTGGATTTTTTACTTGCAGTTTCCTCTGCTTTTTTCTGGTCTTTTGGAATGCACCTGTTTTCTGCAATCCCAGATATAAAACCAGATAAGCAGGCTGGCATAAAAACAACTGCTGTTTTTTTAGGAGCAGAAAAATCATTTTTACTGGTTGGAATATTCTGGATGCTATCCTTTTTATTATCAATTACACTAAGCTGGTTTTTTGCATTTTTGGTCTTGTACCCTGTCCTGATTTTCTGGATGATCAAAAATCCGGTCAGACTGGTTTCTAAAAATTATAAATACTTTCCAAAAATAAATCTGATTACAGGTTTTATTATTTTTTGGATTTGTGTAAGCTTAATTTACTAAATAGTCAGAATGCCTTTTTTATTTATAATTTTATTAGTAGTACTGCTCATGGGAGGGGCTTTTTTGTCTAAAAAAGTGCAGATGAAAATGAACCAGAGGACACTGTCCAAAGAAATAGATACAGAAATAGACATCCTGTTTAATACACTCTTAACCCTGAAAGAGCAATTGACTGGGGTGGAGTATGCATTATTTGAAGAGCTTGAAATGTTAAAATCAGAAAAAAAGTATGAAGAGTTCCTGGGGCTTTCTTTCTCTTTGGCAGACGAGGTCTATGCTTTAGCAAGTAGCGAAAATGAAATTTTAATACAAACACTATCTGGCAGTATACTGGATCAAACCCAAGCGATTTATCAGAAAATTGAGCTGATAGATAATTCCAAGAAAACAAGAGCAGGAGATACTGATTAATAAGTTAATGAGACAATTCTTAATTCCTGTATAATTTTAATGGATACCATGATTTATTCTTCTTAACAATTCATATGCAACTACTGCACTGCAGGATGAAATATTTAAGCTATTCTTTATACCACACATAGGTAAAAACAATATCTGATCAGACATTCCTAGCAGATGATCGTTGATCCCTGTCACTTCGTTCCCAAATATAAACACACCAGAAACACCCTTACTAAACTCATAATCAAACAGGTTTATCGATTTATATCCAAATCCGGGTATTTTATTTTCTATAGAAAAAATATGCAAACCCAGACTTTTATAATTTAGAATCAAGTCTTCATATTCTAGTACATGCTCCCATTTGACAGACAGTTCGGAGTTCAGAGATGTTTTTCTTACTTTAGGATTATCTGGCGTTGGTGTGTACCCGGCCAAAACAATTTTATCCACACCTGCTCCATCACAATTCCTGAAGACAGACCCAACATTAAAAGCACTTCTCACATTGTGCAACAAGAAAACACTCATTTAATCAAAAATAAACTATTGCAAGGGCAGTAAAAAGCAATCGTTATCTGGTAGTTTTGGCTCATATAATTCAATCTTTATATTTATTATAACCATAATATGTAGAATATGCAGAAAGGGGTTAATATTACGATCCACTTAAGTAAAAAGACTAAGCTATATCTTCTATTGCTTCATTTAGTCTATAGGTACTAGGTTTAGTTCTAAGATAATACACGGTTCTCTGGTGGTCAGCAGTTTTTCTATTCAGCGGACCATCACAGGGCTCACCTGCCACATCCAGATACCCGCCAGATGTAAAGAGCTGGAAGGGTCCATTTGTATGAACAAAGTATCCGATATTTCCTCCTGTAGACTCACCTTTGTACATTAAGTCAAAGTCTAGCTCCTGTTGTTCAGTTAAATCCCAGGATATTTTCTTGCAGGGGGGTATTCCAGCCTTTCTATTTATGCTCCCGCCTTTTAAGTCTATGTCCGCTTCCGGGTTGAATAAATAGTAATCTTCAGTCACACCACTGTAGCTGGATATATCGACTGAATTACCTACACACACAAAAGCTTCAAAGGTACGACCGTTATCCCCTGTCTTTGAGGCAGATGGAAGTGCCCGTAGCTTAAAGTGAAACTTAAGAGAATATTGAACCTCAGAAGACAGCCCGTCAACTAACTTTGTTATTTTGGCTGACCTACTGTCTGGCCCAGGTTTTCTGCTGGTTATTTCTATCTGATGATTGCCAACCACAATAGAATTAGTTCCTGCAGACCCAATATTACTAAATCTGTTAGTAAATCCAAAGTCCCTGATCCCGTCATCCGAGTAGTCTATGTACCAGTCTTTTGATTTAACATCAAACCCCTCCAACTTAGACTTCCATACTCTACTGGGAAGTATTTTCCTGCTACGCGCCAAAACTGCCCGCGAGTCGTTAACTTCCTTACCGTTTTCACCATTACTTAAATCAAATATATTGCCACCACAGAGTCTTGGATAATTCTGGTTAGCAAAAGCGTTTTCAATTGGTCCGCCTATACCCCTATCCTTACTGGTGGGCATAAATCTTTTAAATCTTGGTGGATGGTACCTGTTTTCAATTGGTCTGCTCCATGCTGGAGGCACAGAAAATGGATTTCCCAAGTTTGTAATACCAAGATTTTCAAACACATATGCTGCATGAGACTGAGTCATTTCTCTTCTGGTTATACTTCCTCCACCAATACTTCCACTTCCACTGTAAACTGACCCAGTACCTATTACACCCCCTCCAGAACATGTAACAGATCCAGTGTTTACCCCAGATGAGCATATCCGAGGAAATCCACTACTTCCTGCAACATCATCTGCTATCCACTTATCGATATCATCTTGTCTTGTATCATCAGCCCAATTTCTTGCCTGCGACAGAAACTCAGTTGACGATTGACCCGGGTTGGAGTCAATTATGTTATTAAATGCAGGTTTAATAGTAGACCAGTATCCGGGGCCAAAACCATTGGTTAAGGCAATTACTAAATTTTCTGCTGTAAATCTTGTACCCGGATCGGTGAGCTTGTTAACCATGGTGGAAAGTTTATTCCAGAAATCAGGAATTCCATTGTAATAGACTTTCTTGTGAGATTCTACCTGATACTGACTCACATCAGAACGACTAAGCCAGTTTCTAAAAGCAGATTCCTCTGCAGTACCCAAGGGACCTTGTGCAAGTCTAATTGTATCAACCCACCAGGAAGCACCTCGCCCAGAGGCACTAAATAACTCGTGGTTTGCTTCTCTGTAGTCTGGATTACTGAATATGTCTTGCAAGAAATTGGCGCCAGCCCCAAGCTCATACTGAATCCATCCGAAAGTTATTTTCCCTGTATGCCCCTCATTCCCATATGCCAGTGCACCAGGATCTGGCGGGTACCCTGCTTCTATACCCAGCTTCATAGTATAACTACATGCATTCAGCCAATCCTCATAAAGAGATCCATCTGCATTGCTCCCAACACAGGTTGATCCTACTGGCATGGCTGGAGTAATTCCACCCCCCATACTTGAGCCATCACAAGGACCTACAAACTGAGTCGGATTATCGTAACTTCCAAGACCAATCTGCTCCCATATTGCAAAGTGGGTTCGCTTGCAACTGTTTCCGTGTCCAGTCTGTGTGAAGCATGGTGTGTACTCCTCTAGAACCCCCACTCCTTCAAACTGAGTTATGCAAGCCTGCCCACTACTATGAGCCGGTATCTCCCTAAAATCTGTGTCGGGAATTTGTCTTTGCCTAGCAAAACCACTCGCACCAGTACTTACAGCATTTATTGCACAGTCTAACTGCTCCTCGAAAGAATATGTCTCAGCTGCACAACCCAGCTCTGCATGGTGGTTACTGTTCAGGTGTGGAAATACAGACCCACCATCAGGCCATCGCGCATCTTTAGCAAAAGTTGACTCAAACCCCCATATTGCGTAAATAAACATTGGGTTAACTCCTTTTTGCTGACTTTTATTTACTATCAAATCAATGTATGATTGAGCTTCAACAGGATCATTAAAGTCTGGATCCCTGAGTAATCTGTCAATCATCTCCTGATAGACGGTCTTACCGTTCTGATTGGCAGATGGTAAAGTTTTAGGATCAATAAACCCATTTCCTCCATCATAAACAGGACCAGTAAAACACACATCTATACTAGAGCTAGACCAATCATGAGATGGGCAGAGAGTACCCTCAGGGATAGTATTGGTTCCTAATGGAACAAACTGAGAAAGACCAGTCATACCAGTACAACTTGAGTCCGGTCTTACTACTTTATAGGGTAGACCCTTAAAATCATTCCCAGAATTGGTACTCCAGTCAAATATTCCACATTCAGGATCAAAACCATGCCCAGCACATTCCGCCCCCTTACCATCTCCTATATATATACCTGCATGTCGAGCACTAACAACTATATCACCGGGTGCCATACAAGAGGTATCATTCATTCTACAACTAACTTCATTGCCCATATTATTATAAGCAACAGTCGTACTGCCCGGCAAAGTAAACCCAGCCCCATATTTGTAAGCTGCCCAAATCAGACCCGAACAATCAAACGATCCTGTGGGTCCGGTTCTTGAAATGCACCCCTTAGCCATATCTCTAGCACATATTATAGTCGCCCACGGACAGGTAGCACATTGCTGACTGTATAACGCTCCAGGGGCATTTGCTGCAGCATATGCAGCAGCTTTTAAGCATACCGGGGAGTCCGGATTATTTAAGATTGCCCCAACATCACCTGTTATAAAACTTGTATCAAATGACCCGGTTGAAACTGGTGTAGGGGCAGATGCTCCCGGGTCACCATCTACAGAAGTAATCAAATTCGCAGGGTTAACATTAGAAGCTTGGATATCACTTAGATTAACAGCAACCGGAGGGTTTGTATTACTAGGACTACCAGGTACTGCACCTGGTATCTTATCAATCTCCCTTACCCTGCCGTAATCCAGAATTTTAATCCTTTCACCGGAATAGCGATTAATTTTTGGCTGCTGAACCCACATCCCATCATTATAAATAATCTTCTCGGCTGCATTTTCTCTGAACTCTTCAGTGTTATCTCCTGTAAATTCGGTACCATCAAAGTGGTACCCATACTGTTTAAATGCGTCCATACCAGTAAAAGAGTCAAACTTTGTTAAATCTCCATTTGATACAATCTGTTCGTTCGAATCAGGAGATTCCGACCCATACTCTGGCTCCCTGTTCCACGCATGACCAGTGTGCCAGTTCCAGACGAATTCAAATATCATATATTTCCTCTGCTCTGACAAATACTGAGTGTCTGCGATACCCCCGTCTGGCCCCACATCAATCTCTGGAATATCAAAATCCGAATCAAAACTCGCAGCCACAGGACTGTCCAGATTAGTACTACCAGAGGTTGAATAATCTACCGGACCATAAAAGTTTGCAAGTATTTGCCCACCATCTGGAAATCTGGGTAGATAATTAAATGTCCAGCTGTCATATTCGGTTAAGCCACGAATGGCATCTGGTGTAGCCAGATTAAATTTAATAGATGTATCATTATACCTAAGCAAATTAGCGTTCCCCTGCACTCTTTGAGATCTTA